>CANSGE010000058.1 GCA_947646295.1 uncultured Bacteroidales bacterium | reverse complement strand
AGTGGTGGACGCCGTGGACCGCCGCAACGACGACCTCCCTCCCACGGTGCGCGTAGACGTAAGCAAGCGATGAAAATACTGATAATCAACGGCCCCAATCTCAATCTGCTCGGTACGCGTGAGCCGGAAATCTACGGTCACGAGACCATGGATGATGTGATGGCCGACCTGCGGCGGCAATTCCCGGACGATGAAATAGATTACTTCCAATCCAATTGGGAGGGAGCCATCATCGACCGCCTCCAGGACGCCGCCTACGATGATACGGAAGGCATAGTGCTCAATGCCGCCGGATATACCCACACATCAGTGGCCATAGCCGATGCGATCGCGGCCATCAGTGTCCCTGTCATAGAGGTGCACATCAGCAATGTGGCCGCGCGTGAGGATTTCCGCCGACATTCGATGATAGCGCCTTATTGCGCAGGCACCATAGCCGGCTTCGGCACGAGAGTCTATACGTTGGCCGTAAGTGCATTTACGCAGCCCTGACTATCGTTTTATCAATTTTTTGAGACGGATAAATGCTGTCAGGCAGACGGCAGCACACGTCACACCCATCAGGGTGTAGGATAGGGCCGTATGCCCGATGGCCGACATCATCAGCACGCTGAGGCCTGATAAGATAGCGAATATGTAGGCTACCATCGCGCGCCGGGAGAAACGGTAGCGGTAATAATTGCGGTTGATCACATAGTAAATGATGATGCACAGAGCATTGTCGGCCACAAGTGCGTAGGCAAGCCCCATGAGGCCGTAATAGTGATACAATCCGATGCTGAGGACGAGTGTGAGCGTATTGCCACCCACGCCTTCGAGCCAGAAAAAGAGCCTGCGATTGTCTTTTGCAAAGGCTATGTAGCCCATAGGCAGCATCAGCGCGCGCATGATGACTCCGAGGCACATCCAGCGCATAAGGGTGACCACCGGCATGAAACTGTCGGCGAGCAGGATACGCACGGCGAGAGGGCTGAAAATGATGAGCAGGCAGAGTAGGGGGGCTGTCACGTATGCCACGATTTCCGACTGGCGGTTGACCACGCGGCGGAGCAGTATATTATTGTCGGCTACGGCCGAGAGCCGGGGCAGATAGTCCATTATGATAGCCGAGAAGACTATGCCGGCATATTGCATCGTCATGGAATTGGCAGCCTGGTACAGACCTACCTCCGACAAGTCGGAGCGGAAGCGTATATATGTGTTGATCAGATAGGTACAGAGGCTGCTTGTCACATCGTTTGTGACCAGTACCAGACCCGTGAGTACCAAAGTTTTGACAATATGCCTGTGTGCCGTCCAGCTGAAGCGTGCGGGGGTGTCGGGGCGCACCTTGCGCATGGAGATGTAATTGCAGGAGAATGTCGAAAGCGCGATCACGCACATGGCCGGCACGATGCCGCTTGTTCCCCATATATAATAGAGCGGCACGCCTACAAAAAGTCCTGTGAGCGAGCCTACGACCGATGATTGCACCAGGCGCCGGTTGTGACGCAGTCCTTGCAGAAAAGACATTTCGCCGGCGCTCAATATGCTGAAAAATACAAAAACGCCGAGCAGGGCGAAGCTCCATGTATATTTGTCGGAGCCGAAAGTAAATTCGCTCAACCATGGGGCCGCTCCGGCGCAGATGATAGCCCCGATCAGTGCCGTGGCCATCAGAAGCCTACGCGAAGCGGCTATCACGGCCGCCACGTGCGCCTCGGAATCGCCGTCGGCACGTGATATATCTTTCACTATGGCTGTGTTGAGGCCGAGCGACGCCATCCTCTGTATGGTGGCCGATGATGTCACGAACAGAGATGAGACACCCATGCCGGCCGGGCCGAGTATCATGGCCACGAATTTGCCCCGCAACACATTGATGAGTATTTCAAACAGCTTGAATCCGCCGAAAAGCGAAGTGCTCTTCAGGATGCTGCGGTATGAATTGTCGGAGGCTCGTGCAGTCATTACAAAGTACCTTGTTCGATGCGAGTGGCTATGCGGTCCATTATAGCGTCCTCACGATTTTTCGACGGACGGAAGTCGCTTTTGAGGCTCACACCGAAGAGTTTGCCGAAGCCTTGCCAGAACGTAGCGCGGAACGAGCCTAAAAAAGCCTTCACAATATCGTAGCTGCTCTGATTTGTCTCGCGCTGGATGAGCTTTATGAGCACTTTGGCCTGTCGCTTCGAGAATTTCTTCAGCACAGGCTTGTATTGCTCGAAAAGGGCCTTTTCCATGCGTTTGAGGTATGCTTCGCGCTCCTTTGTGGTCTCGAAAGTCTCGATGTATTCGTATGTTTCGATCAGAGTTTCGGCTATCAGTTTGGCGTAGGGCAGTGTGAGGCGCACATCGCGCACTGTGCGGCGGTAAAACTCCTCCTCCTTCTTGTTTTTGAATTTCAAGGGAGGAAACACAGTGATTTCGTTGAGCGAGAGCACCAGCACGGTGTCGCCGGCCTCATCGATTTTGTAATGATAGCCCAGATACACGGGATTGCGGCCTGTGCCGGGATTGTCGAGAGTGCGTTGCGCAGTCTGAGCCTGCGTCGCGGTGGCTACGGCACAGACAATCAGGAGTAATATCAGACGCAACGTTTTCATACACGGAGAGAGTAGGGAGGCTGTCACTTCGGCAGCCAGATATCTGTATGATTTCTCAGCCAGGATTGAGCCGCCTTGACGTCGGAATTGATGGCGCGGCAGAGCGATGTGAGGCCGTCGAACTTCATTTCGTCGCGCAGCCGCGAGTAGAATACAAAGGCACATTCGTCGCCATCGGTGAGCGTGACGGTGCCGTCGATCGAGTGAGCCTCGATGGTCACGGGATTGTCAGCGGCCACGGTGGGGTTTTTACCGACGTTGATCACGGCGTTGTACAGTATTCCGTCGATATCGATCGCGCCCACATAGACGCCTTCCTTTGGTAAGACAACGCCCGGATAGGCAGATAAGTTGACCGTAGGGAAGCCTAATTTGCGGCCGAGGCGCCGCCCGGAACGCACGATGCCGTCGAGCCTGAAGCTGTATATCAGCAAGCGGCGGGCAAGGTCCATATCACCGGCTACTACAGCCTCGCGCACGCGCGTAGAGCAGGGGATAGTTCCGTCGCTGAGCCGCAGCTCGTCGGCGAAGATGAGCTCCACGCCGAGTTCTGCCCCGATTTTTGTCAATTGTTCATGGTCGGAGATGCGGTCGGAGCCGATATGATTGTTGAAGCCCATCAGGAGCACACGCACACCGTAGCGGTCACGTATGAGCGTGATGAATTGGCGGGCTGTCATATCAGCCAACTCGCGTGTGAAGTGCATCTCTAACACACGTCCCACTCCGAGACTGAGAGGTATGCTCTCCATATCGCGGCGCGAACGCACCAACTGAGGCATCCGCGCGGGGGCCACCACGCTCAGGGGATGATTGGTGAATGTGATGAGCCGTGTGGGCAACGAGCGCTTGCGGCCTTCTTCAACGAGCCGGAGCAGCAAGTCGGTGTGGCCGGCATGGAAGCCGTCGAAAGTACCTACAGTAGCTATGCAATCCGTCATAAGCAGCCCTCTTTTCAGATATTAGCGCGCAAGATATCCATGAATTCCGTGCCGGGGGGCACCACTTCGGCCTGGAAGCCGAGGGCCCGGGCAGCCTGCACATTTGATTCGGAGTCGTCGAGGAAAAGTGTCTCCTCGGGCTTGATGCCGAGAGTGCGTATGGCGTAATCGAAGATTTTCTTTTCGGGCTTGAGAGCCTTTGCCTCGAAGGATGTCACGCAACCGTCGAAATAATCGCTCAGCGAGCCGCCTTCCTGCTCAAATTCGCGTGCGATCTTGCTATGCCACATCACCGGATTGGTATTGCTGAGCATGTATACGCGCTTTTGCTTGCGTAAATCGCGGAGCCATTGGAGGCGATATGGCGGTATCCCGGTGAGAAACTCGCAGAATGCCGCATCAATCTGCGCATCGGATACACCGTCAGGCAGATCAGCGCGCAGAGCCGCGTGAAACTCGTCGGGGGAGATAGCTCCCTCTTCGAGCAGCATGAAAGGGCCCGTCTGTGAGTAATCACCGAAATAGCTCGATGCGTTGGCGAGGCCGAGGCGTTCGAAAGCGCGCACGCAGTCGTTTTTATCGATGTCCATGATGACACCGCCCAGGTCAAAAAGCAAATTTCTGATCATAGATATTTGTCGCCGTAGCTCACTTTGCAGTCATTGACCATTTGTTTGATGCGTTGCTCCTCGGCCTTGGGGCAGATGAGCAATACGTCGCCGGCGTCGGCCACGATGTAATCTTTGAGGCCGTCGACCACCACGAGTTTCTCCGGGTCGCGCAGGGCAAATATATTGCCTGTGGAATTGTAGGCGAGGATACGGACGCCCTGGGCCACGTTGCCGTCTCGGTTTTTGGGCGACTGGTCGTAGAGCGAGCCCCAGGTGCCGAGGTCGTTCCAGCCGAAAGTCACCGTCTCGACGTATACGTTGGCGGCGCGTTCCATCACGGCATAGTCAATTGATATGCTGGGGCAAGATGCGAAATTCTGAGCGATGAAGTCGCGCTCGGCGGGGGTGCCCATGTCGGCTTTTCCGCGCTCGAAAATGAGAGCCAGGTCGGGGGCGTGTTCGCCGATAGCTTTCAGGATAGTATCCGCACGCCAGAGGAAGATACCCGAGTTCCAGAAAAATTCGCCTGTGGCGAGGAATGTCTTGGCAAGTTCAAGATTTGGCTTTTCAGTGAACGTTTTCACCTTGTAGATATCACCGGAGGCCTGCTGTCCTACCTGTATGTATCCATAGCCGGTCTCGGGACGGGTGGGGGATATGCCTAATGTGAGCAGGGCGTCGTTGGCCTCCACGAAGTCGAAGCCGTCGGAAATGGCTTTGAGAAATTCGTTCTCGCGTGTGATGAGATGGTCGCTGGGTGCCACGATCATTGATGCCTGCGGGTCGATGGCGGCGATATGGCTTGCGGCCCAGGCGATGCAAGGAGCGGTGTTGCGGCGAGCCGGTTCAAGCAATATCTGGTCGTCGTTGAGATCGGGAAGTTGCTCCTTGATGCGCGCGGCATATTGGGCGTTGGTCAGGATGACGATATTTTCCTTTGGGACCAATGGCAGGATGCGGTCGTAGCTCATCTGGAGAAGTGAGCGGCCTGTGCCGAGAAAATCAAGAAATTGTTTGGGTTCGTCAGTGCGGCTGTAGGGCCAGAAGCGGCTTCCGATACCTCCGCACATTATTACGCAATATCTGTGTGGGTTTTCCATATTGAATCAAGTGGTAAATATAGCGCTAAGGTAAAACAAAAACGCACGAAATGCAAGTTTTGGCCTAAAAATTTCGCTCCGGAGCACTCGCGATAAGGCATAAAAAGGCTCCGGCGATATTCCTATCCATGCGCCGGAGCCTTGCACAATTATTTTAGAGCCTTGGGCTTATTTCTTGAAAATCTTGATGATGGCTGATCCCGAAAGGCTTTCGACGTGCATGATGTACATGCCGGCCGGCCATGCGGAGGCATCTACGCTGGAGCTGCCGTCGAGCATCTCATCCATCACCTTGATACCGGCTGTACTCCAGGCCTGCACAGCGGCAGCTTCGGGGAGTGTGAGGGTGAAAGAGTCGTTCACCGGGTTGGGGTATACACTCACACCGGCAAGTGTAGCCTCGCCGATGCCGGCAGCGGCTTCCTTGCGCACGCAGGTGCCACCTACGGTGTATTCCATATCGGCAGTCACACCCAGGCCGCCCATATAAGCGATCTTGACGCGGAAACGTATCACATCGCCGGTGCGGTAGCCGCTCAGCGTGGTCTCGTATTTGCCGTCGGCGGTGGGAGTCATACCGATTTCCTGGAAGCCATTGGTGATATTATGGAGCCAGGGGCCTGCGAAACCGGCGTATTCGCCCGCGAAAGCCGCGGTGATCTGCACGCGTCCGTCGGCGAGAGCGCGGCATGTGATGGTGTAGTCGGCTGCGAAAGAGCCTTCGGCTGCTGCACGACCGGTGACAGTCGATGCGGCGACGGCTGATTTCCACAGATAGAGGTTATCGAGATAGAATGTCTGGCCGTAGCCTCCGTCAAATTTCACCTGGCCGAATTTTGAGAAGTCCACGCGGGGGAAATCCTTCACAGGGAGGTCAAACGAGTTCCAGCGGCCGCCTGTGAGGTGGAGTGTGGCCTTGTCGGTGTCGGCGGTGGGGAAGAGGCTGATGGGATAGAAATTGATGTCCATATCCTCGTAGGCAAAGAGGTCGAGGTGTATGAATTCCATTGCAGATGCATTGAGCAGATCGTTGTTGCCTGATACCTGCAGGCCGAGGTAGTTGAAGTCGCTGAAGCGGTAAGCTTCGTCGCCGTTGAAGGCTTCGGTGCCGAATTGGGTGGCTTGTCCCCATGAGCCGAATATCAGCCCGGGAGCTGCCGATGCGTAGGCGGCGGAGTAGAGGCTCATCACGTTGGCAGCGTCTTTGTTGGGCCGGGGAGCGGCACCCGTCTGGGGAGTTGAGGCTGATTCTTTCCAGAAGTAGAGATTATCGAGATAGAATGTCTGCCCGTTGCCACCGTCGATCTTGAATTGACCGAGCTTTGAGAAATCCACTCCGGGGAAGTCGCTCAATGCGAAATCAAACGAATTCCATTGTCCGGCGGTGAGATGACGGGAGGCCTTGGCTGAGTCGGCCGTAGGGAAGAGGCTGATGGGGTAGAAATTGATATCCATCTCCTGCGGTGCGTACAGATCCACGTGTATATACTGCATGCCGCTTACGTCAACAAGGGCATTGTCGGCCGATACTTGCAGGCCGAGATAGTTGAAATCACTGAAACGGTATGCTTCATCCCCTCCGCATGCTTCCTTGCTGCATTGTGTGGATTGTCCCCAAGCACCGAATACCATGGCGGGAGCTGCCGATTGGTAAGCGCCTGAGTAGAAGCTTATCACGTCGGCTGCATTGCGGGTAGGAGCCGGGGCTGCCGCGATGCCTGAGGGTTGCTCGGGCTGAGGAGTATTGCCGTTGCCGGTACCGCCGCCGTTCACAAAGCCGCCGATGGTGATGGTGGCGCTTTGGGGGCCGGTGGAGTAGCAGGTAGCGCTCTGGTCAAATGTATCGTCGTAGGCAAAGGCATAGGTATAGCCGTTGGAGACGCTCACGGCCGTATCGTGGAAAAATTTCACATATTCGTTGCACGGGAACTCGGCTCCGCCTTCGAAAGGACGCACTCCGGAGGCCGGATCCCAGCTCTGGTTGGCGGTGGTGGTACGGAACTGGCCGCGGTTGAAAGCCGCACAGAACATAGCCTGCACCGTGAGGTCAATGGCATTGCCGCTTGCAAATGCGCCGGCACCCTCAATTGCGTCCTCGGTGGAGGGATACTCCACGCGGGCTACGTCGCCCACTTTCCAGTAAGAGCCGTCGACGCAGGTGAGCACAAATGTATTGCCTTGTACCTGGCCTTCCCAGCGGCCGAGCACGCCCATGCTGATATTGGCTTTGTTGGTGCGGTAGTAATTCCAGATTTTATCGATATATGAGGCGAAAATATTCGATTTCTTGACGGATTCCACCTTGGACGGCTGCTTGATGATGCCCCCGAGGTCGTCATTGGTGATAGGATCGCTGTAGCAGTCGCGGTAGATTGAATTGGCGTACGACGAATTCCAGCGGGCGATTACATCATTGTAGCTGATATATTCGCCGCGGCGTATATAGGATGTGCTGCCGGCAATATCACCGCGTGAATACAATTCGAGTCCCATGGGATACTGGAAAGCATCCACACGTGTGGTATTTATCCAGATTTGTCCGGTACCGTAATCGAAATTGGGTTCGTAAGTAAATTCGATGATTTCCCAGCGTACGGGGGCATTGGGGTCGGAGGGATTGTTCATGTCGGCACCCGTATAGCCGCCGTCGGCAAAAGCATGTAGATACATCGGAGACTTGAAAGAGAAGAACATGCGGCAGGCATGTGTGTTGCCCAGATATACCATGGCATCCTGTATCTCTGAAAGACGAGTGAATACATTGGCGTATCCCCATTGTGCTCCGGGGAGAGACAGTGAATTGACGCTTTCGTCGAGGGTGCGGAACACGCCGCGTTTCTGTCGGGCTGTCTCCGCGAGATCGTAGTAGATGGATCGATCGCCTTCCTTACCGATGATAGCGACGTAGATGTCGCTGTCGGCGAAGTCGTTACCGGAATTGTTGAGCAGTTTTACCGGTAGGTCTGCTGAAGCGCTCAGTGCGGCACATGCCAGCGTAGCGCAACATGCAATTCGTGTTAACATGTCGGTTATTTGAATTTTGGTTAAAGAATATCCTTCCGTAAAGGTCGGATCAAATGGTTTGTCATGGATAGGAATCCGACGGCGAAGTTAACAAAATCTTCCGACTATGCAAAAAATTCTTTAAAAATAGGTGCAGTGTCGGCTCAGTGAGCCGGGTATCACAATTTTTCGAGCCCGCGTATTGTAGATGCGATATAGGGGGTGGGGGCTATTGACTGGGCGCGGCGCAGTATATCGAGTGCTCGCGCGGTATCGCCCTGCTGCGCAAGTGAGTAGCCGAGAGGGAGCAGGGCGTCGATGCAATTGGGATCGGTGTCGAGTATTGATTGCCATTCGGAGCATGCGGCGTCGCGGTCGCCGCTCAGGAGATAGCCGCGCGCGAGCAGCAGGCGGTACTCTTCGGAGTCGGGCAGTCCGGTGAGCATTATGCGGGCGTATTTTATGATTTCTGGGCCGTTGTCGCGGAAGGTGTAATAGTCGAGCAGCTCGTGTTCGATGGCACGTCGCATCCAGGGAAATTTGCCCAGCAGACGGTAAAGCATGGCGGGATAGGCGTCGCCGGCGCCAATGTCGAAGAATTGGGCGCGGCTGCGTGTGAGTATCTGTGGCAGGCCTATGCCGTGAGCCATGGCGCGGCTTACCAGGTCGGGGCCGGCCACGGTGTCGCCCACCATTTCTGAGGCCACTACTGCCCGTACGTAAGAGTCAGTGGAGTCGGGGCGGCGGTCGAGCATGAGTTCATATAGAGCAGCCGCGCTGGCCCATTCGCGGGAGTCGAAGGCCCGCAGGGCGCGCTCGCTCATCGTATCGTAGCGGTCGGAGGCCATAGCTGTGCAGGCGATGGCTGCCGTCAGCAATGTGAGTATGAAATGTCGCATTTTCAGTATTTGAATGAGCTGCCGCCCAAAAATTCGCGCAGAAGAGATGTCGAAGGTATGGTGCGGAGGTCGATGGGGTTGAAATAGCTGAGGAATTTGAGCAGGCGGTAGGCTTCGCTGTATTCCACCACATCGTGCGGTACTTTTTTGAGTATCGGCTCGGCTATCTCGCGCATTACGCTCAGTTCGTAGAGCAGGGCGGAGTTGAATGTAGCGTCGGCGTTTTCCTGATAGGGGAATATCCACTTTTCTTCGCCGCGCCGCACGCTCGGCCATCGCCGTATGGTCTCCACGGCTGATGTTCCGCGGTATTTGTGGTCGCGTATGATGCGACGGAGCAAACGGTTGTCGGTAGTGGGTATCCAGTTGTGATCGTCGATTGTGATTGTGGTGAGGGCCGATACGTAGAGGCGGTATTTCATCTCCTCGGGAATCATCTCTGTCAGGCCCGGGTTGAGCCCGTGTATGCCCTCGATGAGCAGTATCGAGCCTTCGTCGAGTCGCATGCGCCGACCTTTGTATTGGCGCTGTCCGAGCTCAAAATTGTATGAGGGCAGCTCGATTTCGCGGCCGGCGAGCAGGGCTGTGAGATCGTCGTTGAATTGCTGGAGATCGAGAGCATAGAGAGACTCGTAGTCATAATCGCCGGTTTGGTCGCGGGGTGTGCGTGTGCGGTCCACGAAATAGTCGTCGAGCGATATGAGCTGAGGCTTGAGCAGGTTTGTGGTAAGCTGTATTCCGAGGCGTTTTGTGGTGGTGGTCTTGCCCGACGATGATGGGCCTGAGATGAGCACAATGCGAGCGCCGCCTTCGTGATAGCGGCGGGTGATTTCGTCGCTGATGCGTGCTATCTGCTTCTCGTGCAGAGCTTCGGCCACATTTATTATATCGGCAGTGCGCCGGCGTTCGACTTCCTGATTCAGCTCGCCTACGTTGCGCACTCCGAGAATACGGTTGAAGTCCTGATAATCCGTGAATGCACGGTACATCTTTTCCTGGTCAATGTGTGCCGGGAGCTTGTCGGGGCACTCAGGATCGAACACCACCAGCAGAAACCCGTCCTTGAAAGGCCGCAGAGTCCAGTCGGTGAGCATGCCCGTGCGGGGTGCGAGCGTGCCATAATAGCTGTCGCAGATACTGTCGAGACGATAATAAGTGGTATACAGCTCGTGTGTAGTGGAGAGCAACTTCACTTTGTCGGTGAGACCCTGACGGCGGAATATCTCAATTACGTCGGATGTAAGCGACTCATTTCGCTCAAACGGCATATCGGCCTCGACTATGCGGCGCATTTCGGCGCTGATATTGGTCACGGCTTCTGCCGTGCAGTCAAATCCGTCGCCGAGACGGCAGAAATATCCTTTCGAAATGGAGTGCTCGATGCTGAGATGTGCCTCGGGGTAGAGACGGCTCACGGCACGGTAAAGCACCATGCAGAGTGACCGCACGTAGCTGCGGTGGCCCGAGGGGGATGTCACCGGCAGAAATTCCACCATCTTGGGCTGGAAGAGCGCGAATGACAAAGCTTCGTTCTTATTGTTGACGCGTGCGCTTATAGGCTCAAAGCCGAGATCTTGACCGAGCGAGCGCGAAATATCGAGAAGCGTGGCTCCACCCTCCACTTCCACGTAGGAGGCGGTGTTGACGCAGTATATTTTTACGGATTGCATAGCGATGAATTATTTTTTACCTCATTTATAACGCCAAGGCAAGCTATTTTGTTTTAAACGGCCTTTCAGCATCGTTTTCAAGGTCACGGTATCGGCCTGCGCTCTGTTTTTCGTGTATTTTGGCAAGGATAGCGAAACTGTACACCGCGTCGTGTACGGCATGGATGAACCCGGGCCAGCCTTCGCGGAAGCCCCGCTTGTGCACATAGGTCTTGAAGAAGCGGAAGGGAGGCTCGTACAGCAGTTTCCATGGCGAGAAAGATGCGGCGCGGCGTTCGGCCTCGCGCTCCGTGTAGGAATTCATCTTGGCGAGTGTCTGTGCTACGCTTTCGTTGGCTAAATGTATGATGGCGAGATCGGTGCGCGATGCAGGGATTTTTACCTCCGGCCCCTCATGCGAGGGACGGGCATGTATACGGTAAGGCCAGTGGGCGCCCCGGCGGTTGAAGAAGCGCATGATATAGTCGGGATAGTAGCAGCGCATCCATCGTCCCATGAAATAATTTTTGATGGGGATGAGTATAGCGCGCGGCGACGGGTCACGAGTGATTTCCTCATATAAATATTCGCGCAGGCGCGGGGGCACGATCTCGTCGGCATCCACTACCAGAACCCAATCATGGGCGCCCTCGTGGATGGCGAAGTCGCGGTAAGCCTCCACGATGCGGTGTTCGCCGCGGGGCTTGACCACAACCTTGGCTCCGTGGCGGCGTGCGATTTCGCAAGTATCGTCGGTACTCTCCATATCCACCAGCAGTATTTCGTCGAAACCCTCCAGCGCCTTGAGCACGCGGTCGAGGTGTAGTGAGGCGTTGTAGGTCTGCACAATGGCAGATATTTTAGGTGAGTTTTCTGTCATTTGAATAGTTTTTTGAGTCGGCGTTTGCGGTAAATGCGGTCGAGGAAGCGCTTTCGGGCGGCCATGGCGCGGGCCTCTCCTTCGGCGGGGGATATACCGGCTATCTCAGCAAATTCATGCCCAAGTAAGCGCA
>CANSGE010000057.1 GCA_947646295.1 uncultured Bacteroidales bacterium | reverse complement strand
CATGAATTTCCTTAACGACACCGTCGCGGCCGGCATGAATGGCATTTTCCATCTTCATGGCTTCGAGGAGCAGCACGGTATCGGCGGCCTTTACAGCCTGGCCAACTTTGACGGGAATAGAGAGAACGACGCCGGGGAGGGGAGCATTGACAGAAGCCTGTGTGCCTGAAGCGGCGGGCTTGGCGATAACTTTCTCGCCTGTCGATGTACGGGGAGCGGCTGCCGGACGTGGAGCCTGTACAGACTTGACGGAAGCGGCCTTTGCCGGCTCGAGTTCGACACGATAAGCGACGCCGTTGACCTCAACTTGAGCGATATTTCCGTCGATATCGCCTACGGCTACCTTGTAGGTATTGCCGTTGATTTTATATTTGTATTCTTTCATTTTAGTAACGGATAATTATCGGCGGATGGTGCGCTGGGGCACTTCGCGCAGGTTGTAGATTTTAGAGCTCCAGGGGGAGTAGGCACGTTTGACCTTGTTGATTGTGAGGATTGTATTCTCACGGTCGTGTGCATCGAAGTGGTCGTGGAGAGCCATTACGATTGCAGCGATTTCCTCGCCGGTATCGTGCTCGACGTCGCGTGCCACGACTTTCTCCTCGGGATGCGACTGCTGGCTGCGGGCCTTGTTGATGCGTGAGACGAGCGAGCCGATCTTGCCGATGGCATAGAAGCAGAGGCAGAGGACGAGGAGCGCGGAGAAAACGATGGCCATGGCCATGACGGTCATGCCCCAGCCGTTGGCGTCGCGCTCGGCGAAGTCCTCGATTTTCTCGTTGGTATCCTTGATGACGTTGGCGCTTGAGGGAGTGATGTAGTCATCGGCGCCACCGGTGCGGAGTGCCCAATCACCCTTGCCGTCGGCTGTGCGTGCCCAGCTCTGTCCGGGGAGGACTGATGCGGGGATGACGACCTCGTCGATGAGAGTGCGACCGTCGGCATCGTAGATACCGATCCAGTTGTCGACTCCGGGCGTGAGGGTGAAATTGGTGTGGAATGTACCTTTGTTAGGCTCACCGTCGGCGAAGAAGATGACGTGCTGGCGTTTTGGCATGCGCGTGTTGACGTCGCCTAAAGGCACCGGATAGAGGGTCTTTACGGTAGAGTCGTTGGTGATGTAGATGCTTGAGATCTCAATGGGAGCGAAATTGGCATTGAACAGCTCTATCCAAGCGTGGTGAGCGCCGTATTCGTCGGCGATACCGTCGGGAGTGTTCTGTACCATGACCTCGTTGATGCGGATAGCCGAGCGTGATTGAGCGCCGGCTACACCGCAGAGGGCCACTGCCATGACAAGCATCAGAAACAGTCTTTTTTTCATTGTTTCCTGTCTGTATTATTAATAGGAGTGGCTTAGAGAGGTATGTTGCCGTGTTTCTTGGCGGGATTTGTGACCTTCTTAGTAGCGAGCTGCTGGAGAGCGCGGATGATGCGGAATCGGGTGTTGCGAGGCTCGATGACGTCGTCGATGTATCCGTAGCGTGCTGCGTTGTAGGGGTTGCAGAAGAGCTTGTTGTATTCGGCTTCTTTTTCGGCGAGGACTTTCTTGGGGTCTTCTGAAGCTTTTGCTTCCTTGGCGTAGAGTACCTCGACAGCACCTGCGCCACCCATTACGGCGATTTCGGCAGTAGGCCATGCGTAGTTCATGTCGCCACGGAGCTGCTTGCAGCTCATCACGATGTGCGAGCCACCGTAGCTCTTGCGGAGTGTGACGGTGACCTTGGGCACAGTGGCTTCGCCGTAGGCGTAGAGGAGTTTTGCGCCGTGGAGGATGACACCGTTGTATTCCTGACCGGTGCCGGGGAGGAAGCCGGGGACGTCGACGAGAGTTACGAGGGGGATATTGAATGCGTCGCAGAAGCGTACGAAGCGTGCGCCCTTGCGAGATGCGTTGCTATCGAGCACGCCGGCGAGGAATTTGGGCTGGTTGGCCACGATACCTACGCTCTGGCCGTTGAAGCGGGCGAAGCCGACGATGAGGTTCTTGGCATAGTCGCGCTGTACTTCAAGGAATTCGCCGTTGTCGACGATGGCACCGATGACTTCGTACATGTCGTAGGGACGGTTTGCGGAGTCGGGTATGATCTCGTTGAGAGAGTCTTCGAGACGGTCGATGGGGTCGGTGCATTCGACCAGCGGGGGTTCTTCGAGGTTGTTCTGGGGAATGTAGCTGAAGAGCTTGCGGATGATCTTGATAGCGTGTTCGCCGTCATCGGCAGCGAAGTGGCAGACACCGCTCTTTGTGGAGTGAACTTCGGCACCGCCGAGAGCGTCTTGAGTGACATCTTCGCCTGTGACAGTCTTGACCACCTTGGGGCCGGTGAGGAACATGTAGCTGATGCCTTTGGCCATGATGGTGAAGTCGGTGAGTGCGGGCGAGTATACAGCACCGCCGGCGCAAGGACCGAGGATGGCTGAAATCTGGGGTATCACGCCTGAGGCCATGATGTTGCGCTGGAAAATCTCAGCGTATCCGGCCAGAGCGTTGATGCCTTCCTGGATACGTGCGCCGCCGGAGTCGTTAAGACCGATTACGGGAGCGCCCATCTTCATTGCCATGTCCATGATCTTGCAGATCTTGAGTGCCATGGTCTCGGAGAGAGAGCCGCCGAATACGGTGAAGTCCTGAGCGAATACATATACGAGACGACCGTCGATAGTACCGTAGCCGGTCACGACGCCGTCGCCGAGGAATGATTTCTTTTCTTGACCGAAGTTGTGGCAACGATGGCGCACAAACATATCAAGTTCTTCGAACGATCCTTCGTCGAGAAGTTGAGCGATGCGTTCGCGAGCGGTGTATTTACCGCGTTCGTGCTGCTTTTCGATAGCTTTTTCGCCACCGCCGAGGCGAGCCTCGTTGCGCAGTTCGATGAGTTCTTTTACTTTTTCGAGTTGGTTGCTCATGTGATAATATATGAGAGAATTATTTTTTGGGATCTTCGCAAAGCTCGATGAGGGTGCCTACAGTAGATTTGGGGTGAAGGAAGGCGATATTGAGGCCTTCGGCGCCACGGCGGGGAGCCTTGTCGATGAGGCGGCAACCCTTGGCTTCCACTTCATTGAGCGCATTCTGCACGCCGTCCTGTATAGCGAATGCCATGTGCTGTATGCCGCCACGGCCGCCGTTGTTGGCGATAAACTTTGAGATAGCGCTGTCTTCGGCAGTACCTTCGAGGAGCTCGATCTTGGTCTGGCCCACTTTGAAGAAGGCTGTGCGTACTTTCTGGTCGGCAACTTCTTCGATAGCGAAGCACTTGAGGCCGAGCATATTTTCATAGAAAGGGATTGCCTCTTCGAGGCTCGGCACTGCGATGCCGATGTGTTCGATGTGGGAGATTTCCATTGTGTTGTGGTATATAAAAGGGTTAAATCAGATTTATATATTAATTAATGTATACACCGGCGGCCGCCGGTGTGAGCATTTGGGCACAAATGTACGAAATAATTTCCAAGGATATGAAACTACGCATGTAATTTTTTGGAGAAACGGGGCGATAAGTTTAGGGAATTTTGATTTATTGTGTAGGAATAGTTAAAAAATGCGATTTCGGGACAACTTTTTTTGTCATGCCATTTGAAATGCGTAAATTTGCAACCATGTAAAATCAACTCACTTATTTTCTAACTAAATCCCCCCTCTTGCCTATAGCCTATCTTTACTCTAATCAATTAAAGTACAGACAATGCAACAATTAGCAAAATTAACCGACGAAAAGTTGGTGCAATCATATGCTAACGGCAACAATGAAGCTTTCGACACCTTGCAGACACGGCATCAAAGCCGTCTGCTCAACTATATCACCCAGCTGACCGGCAACCGTCAGCTCGCCGAAGATATTTTTCAGGAGACTTTTGTAAAAGCCATCATGACGATCCGCAACGGAAACTACACTGAATCGGGAAAATTCGGTGCGTGGCTTGCACGTATCGCCCGCAATCTGGTGATAGATCATTTCCGTCAGGACAAATCGGAGCCAACCGTCTCGACTGATGACGGGACCGTGGATATCCTGAACCGCAAGGAGCTGAGCGAACTTACTGTCGAAGACGATATGATAGACCTCCAGATCCGCGATGATGTGCGCGGACTGATACGCCAGTTGCCCGACCTGCAGCGGCAGGTGCTCGTGATGCGGTATTACCGCAACCTGAGCTTCAAGGAAATTGCCGAAAAAACGAACGTAAGTATTAACACCGCCTTGGGCCGTATGCGCTACGCGATACTGAATCTGCGTCGCATGGCCCAGGAACGCCGCATCGTGCTGACACGCTGAGCGGCGCCCCTACCCCATTTTCATGGAGCAATTCAGCAAATTTATAGTATCGATAGCCGACTTTCTGTGCGGCTATCCTCTTTTTTTTCTGCTCATCGGCGGCGGCTTGTATCTGTTTCTGTCGTCGGGGGCTGTGTCGCTGAGGCGTCTGCCGGCGGCCGTGCGCGAGCTGCGCACTAAAAGCGATGCCAAAAACGGCCAGATATCGTCGGTGCAGGCTCTCGCATCTGTAGTGGCGGCCACTGTGGGCCTTGGCAACATCGCCGGCGTGGCCATCGCGCTGGTGGTAGGAGGGCCCGGGGCCATCTTCTGGATGTGGGTGAGCGCGCTTGTGGGCATGTGCACCAAATATCATGAGGGTGTGCTCGCTATCATGTACAAGGGCCGCGACGACCAGGGCAATCCGCAGGGCGGCCCTATGCACATCATCACGCAGGGACTCGGACCGAAATGGACGCCGCTGGCTAAGTTTTTCGCGCTGGCGGGTATCTTCGGCACGCTGTGCATCATGAATGCCAATCAGCTTACGGAGGCTTTCATCACCACCTTCTCGACACCCGACTCCATCGCCTCCAGCGGCCTGCTCTCAAGCGTAGGGGGCGCCTTGGGCATGGAGAATCTCACTACATACAAGATGCTCGTGGGCTGCGCGATAGCGGCCATCGTGGCTATCGTGATACTGGGCGGCATCCGGCGCATCGCGCGGGTGGCCTCGGTGATGGTGCCATTCATGGTGGGTGTCTACTTCCTGATGGTGCTGTATATCATCGTGACACGCTTCGGCGATGTGCCGGGGGTATTCGGCCGCATCTTCTCGGAAGCGTTCAATCTGCGTGCCGGCTTCGGCGCGCTGGCGGGTATCGCAATCATAGGCGCACGCCGCGCGGCGCTGGTCAATGACGCGGGCATAGGCACGGCCTCGATCATGCACGGTGCATCACGCAACAACCGCCCGGTGCGCGAGGGACTCATAGCCATGCTCGGCCCGGGTATCGACTCAGGGCTTGTGTGCACACTCACGGCTGTGGCGATACTGCTTTGTGTGCCTGAGGTGCAGAGCATCCAGGGCGTCAAGGGCCTGGAAGTGGCCATGACGGCTTTCAGCCGCGGCATACCGGGAGGTGCTTACATGCTGATGTTCATCGTGGTATGTTTCGGTCTGTCGTCGATGTTCTCATACTCATTCTACGGGTCGTCGTGCTCATCCTACCTCTTCGGCTCGCGCAGCAAGAAGTGGCATACGTATCTCTTCATACTCTCTCTGATCGTCTTCGCAGTGGTGCCTCTTGAGGCCGCCGTGGGCATGTGCGACCTCTTCTACGCGCTGATGGCTATCCCGACGATGTTCTCCTTACTGCTGCTGAGCGGACGCGTGCGCCGGGCCACCCGCGAGTATTTCACAAAGACGCCCGCAGCGGCCCAATCTTCAGAATCAATAAAATCACAATCAGATGCTTGACTATATCGTTTGGGATGCCAATCCCGATATCATCACATGGCCGGTCACGATACGATGGTACGGACTGATGTTCGCCATCGGTTTCTGGATCGGCTTCAATCTGGTGGCCCGGATGTTCAAACACGAGGGCGCTCCCGAGAAATGGCTCGGAATCCTGCTGCTGTGGGTGGCAGGAGGTACAGTGGTGGGCGCGCGCCTGGGACACGTGTTCTTCTACCAATGGGACTACTACTCGCAGCATCCCATCGAGATACTCTATACGTGGGAGGGCGGCCTGGCAAGTCACGGGGGTGCTATCGGCGTGATACTTGCGGTGATACTTTTCTCGGTATTCACATCGAAACGGTCGCCCCTGTGGACATTTGACCGCCTTGTGATAGCTATCGCTCTGGTGGGCGGACTGATACGCATAGGCAATCTGATGAACAGCGAAATCTACGGCCATGCCACCACGCTGCCGTGGGGATTCATGTTCGTGCGCTCGCTCGAATGGCACCGGGAGTATTTCGGCCAAGCGTGTCACCCCACACAGATCTATGAGGCGGTGTGCTATTTCGCTCTCTTCGGGCTGCTGATGTGGATGTACTGGCGGCGCGGCGCCGGCGAACGCCCGGGACTGATCTTCGGCACCTTCCTCATCGGTATCTTCTTGCCGCGCTTCTTTATCGAATTTATCAAGAATGACCAGGTGGCCTTCGAGCAGAGCATGACGCTCAACATGGGCCAATGGCTCAGTATTCCCTTTGTGGTGCTGGGTGCACTGCTGGTGCTCTACGCCCTGCGCCGCCCGCGCATACATATAGACTATCCCGACCGCTACGCCGATGAGGATGCTACGGCCAAAAAATCAAAAAAATAACTCAATCATATAATGAGTTTCGCCACATTTCGTCAAAAAATCAAACCGTGGATGCTGCCAATCTCAATGTTGTGCGGCATCTTGTTTCATTCGGCCATCGACGCCGTGCAATTTCTCTCGCCGTACCTCATCTTTGTGATGCTCCTGATTACATTCTGCCGCATACGTCCGGCTGAATTCCGTATCGGGCGCCTGACGCTCTGCGTGGTGGCAGTGCAGCTGCTGGGCGGCATCGGTATCTACTTCCTGCTGGCACCATTCAACAGCGATATCGCCGAGGGGGCGATGATATGCGCGCTGTGCCCCACGGCCACGGCCGCCCCGGTCATCACCGGCATGCTCGGAGGCAGTATCGCCACATTGGTCTCTATCTCGCTCCTGAGCAATCTGGGCACGGCGATAGTGGCGCCACCATTTTTTGCCTATATCGGGGAGAGCACGGGCATAGACATATCTTTTGCTGAAGCCTTCACAACCATCGCCATGAAGGTAGGGCCTCTGATCATCTTGCCTGTCATCGTTGCTTTCGCGATGCTGTATTTCACTCCACGCCTGCACAAGACGATATCCGAACGCCAGAGCATCTCGTTCTACATCTGGGCCGTGGCGCTTGTCATCGTGGTGGGGCGCGCCGTGTCATTTGCTATGTCGGAGCCGGCCGACCGTATACCGGAAATGATTCTCCTGGCACTGATTTCGGGGGCCGTGTGCATCGGACAATTCGTGATTGGGCGCAAGATCGGGCGCCGCTACGGCGACCGCATAGCCGGCGCGCAGGGCCTGGGGCAGAAAAATACAGTGCTCGCGATATGGATGGCTGTCACATACCTCAACCCGATAGCCTCGATAGCTCCGGCTGCATACGTGGCATGGCAAAATACCATCAACTCCATGCAAATCTATCTGAAAGAACGCCGCGATGCGCAATCCGAACAAAAGCGCGTCACGAAATGTTAGATTTTTGACAAAGATGTATGACTTATGAGTAGCATGTTCGATATTCTCACAGCTTTGCCGCTCTTCAAAGGAGCGACCCATGAGCGCATGGCACAAATCGTCGGCACTCATAAATTCCATTTCCTGAAATACTCACCGGGCCAACTCATCTTCGAGGCAGGTGCCCCGTGCAGCGATATCACATTCATAATATCCGGCTCGGTGCGCATCAAAATCGAAAACAGTGACGGACGCTTCGCCGTATCACAGACCCTGGAGGCGCCGGATGTGATATCGCCCGACTTCATGTTCGGTAAAATCACTTCTTATCCGGGCTCGGTCACGTCGGTGGATACAGTGTCGCTGCTACGCATCGAGAAACAAGATTATCTGGATATCCTCACGGCCGACCAGGTGTTCATGTTCAATTATCTCAATCTGCTCTCGATGAATGCCCAAAAGGCTCTCGAAGGCATACTTGCTGTATCGACGGGCAGTATTCCGGAGCGAATTGCATTCTGGATCAGCGCCTTGACGCAGACACGTGCCAAGGACATCGAGATGGAATGCCGCCAGCGCGACCTGGTATCGCTCTTCGGCCTCGCGAAAAGCTCACTCAAGGCCGCCCTTGAGGAGATGAAAGGATGCGGGCTGATAGACTACACCCCATTCTGCATACGTGTGCACGACCGACGCGCGCTGCTCTCTCTGCTGCACAATCACTCGGAGACTACCGACTGAGGAGCGACAGCACTGACCGGAATGCTGTGGCGGCGGGGACAAATGTAGTGGGACGCACGCCCGGACGTGCAAGCCATGTGAGCTGCTTCTTGGCATATACGCGTGTATTTTTGCCAATGCGCGCTATGGCCGTGGTAAGGTCCATCTCTCCATCAAAGTAAGCGAAGAGTTCCTTATAGCCGACGGTGTTGAGGGCGTTGAGCCGGCGGCGTGGATAGAGTGTGCGGGCTTCGTCGAGCAGTCCGGCTTCCATCATCACATCTACGCGGCGGTTGATACGGTCAAATAACTCGGAGCGCTCCATTTCAATCGCTACTTTAATAATATCGAAAGGTCGCCGGGCACGATTGCTCCGGCGCAGGTCGGAGTAAGGACATCCGGCCTGGAGACTTATCTCAACAGCATGGGCCACGCGACGCAGGTTGGCCGGGTCGACTTGCGAGGCATACACCGGGTCGAGCATCTCAAGATATGCAAGCAGCCCGTCGGGACCATGCTCGGCGAGGAGGGTATTTACACGCTCGCGGGTGGCGGGGGTGATGGTGGGCAGCTCGTCGATACCGTCGGTCACCGCATCGACGTACATCATGGAGCCACCGCACAGCACGGCGTAGGGCGACTGCTGCCACAGGCGCGGAAGCAGAGCCATCACATCAGCTTCGTACATGGCGGCGCTATAGTAGTCGGCAGGGTCGAGCGCCGCGATAAAATGATGACGCACGCGGGCAAGCTCGTCTGCAGTGGGAGCCGCTGTGCCGATGGGCATTCCGCGGTAGATCTGGCGCGAATCAGCCGAGATGATGTCGCACCCGAGGTGTGAGGCCAGCTGAAGAGCAAGTGCGGTCTTGCCGGAAGCGGTAGCGCCCGTCACTACGATGAGTGTCGGGCGCCGCGCTGTGATATTTTCGTTATTTGAGGTCATTTGTACCGGCCTGTACCGACGATGCGGGCTATCTCGACAATCGTCATCATGGCTTTCTCCATCGAGGGGATGGGCACAAATTCGTAACGGCCATGGAAATTGAGACCTCCGGCAAAGATATTGGGACAGGGCAGGCCCTTGAACGAGAGCTGGGCGCCGTCGGTGCCGCCACGGATGGGCTGTACCTTAGGCTCTACGCCGGCATCACGCATGGCTTGCTGGGCGATGTCGATGATGTACATCACCGGCTCGATTTTCTCACGCATGTTGTAGTATTGGTCGCGTATCTCGAGAGTGCAGCAGCCGGGGAATTCATTGTTGATCTTGCGGGCAAGATGCTCCAGCTCCTTCTTGCGGCGCTCGAAGCGGTCGCGGTCGTGGTCGCGGATGATATAGGTGAGCACGGTGTTCTCCACTGAGCCTTCCATGCCTACGAGGTGGTAGAAACCTTCGTAGCCCTCGGTGTGCTCGGGAGTCTCCCAGCGGGGAAGCATGATGATAAACTGATTGGCGATGCGCATCGAGTTGATCATCTTGTGCTTGGCATATCCGGGATGGACGTTGCGGCCTTTGAATGTGACTTTGGCGACGGCTGCGTTGAAATTCTCATACTCGAGCTCGCCTACCTCGCCGCCATCCATGGTGTATGCGAAGTCGGCCCCAAAATGCGCCACATCAAATTTATGTGCGCCCTGGCCGATCTCTTCATCAGGATTGAAGGCTATGCGGATATCGCCGTGCTTGATTTCGGGATGTGCCATCAGATACTCCATCGCTGAAATTATCTCGGCTACACCGGCTTTATCGTCGGCACCAAGCAGGGTGGATCCATCAGTGACGATGAGGGCCTGGCCGCGGTATTTGCTCAATTCAGGGAAATCATTGGGCGAAAGCACGATGCCCGAAGAAGCATTGAGCTCGATATCTCCGCCATCGTAATTTTCGACGATACGGGGCGATACGTGCCGTCCCGACATATCGGGCGATGTATCGAGATGGGCTATGAAGCCTACGGTGGATACCTTTGCCCCGCCATCAAGATTGGACGGCAGAGTGGCCATCAGATAGCCATTATCATCGAGAGTGACGTCCTTGAGGCCGAGATTCTCAAGTTCAGCCTTGAGATGACGGGCAAAAATCATCTGCCCGGGGGTAGAGGGCGTCAGATTGGTCAATTCGTCGCTCTGGGTGTCAAATTTGACGTATTGCAGGAAACGATCTACTAATTTCATATCAGTCGGTGAGGGTTGGTTATATTATAGATGTGTTATTTGAAAAGCTCGCGCCAGGGGAAGGCCTGTTTCAGCTCGGAATCAGAGTCGACGGCCTTGTAGACGATGCGCACACCGTCGACACCGAGGCTCTTGTACATATCCACCACCGGATACTCGAGCACACCTAACGCCGAATACTGCGCTTGTAGCGGAGCCTTGTACAAGCTCACGAGCACACCCTGACTGTAGGAGGCATACGAGCTTTTCTTGGGCCACACGATCGTGTAGGTGAGAAATCCGCCATCAATCGACGCGCTGACCTGTGTGCCCGGATGGGCATAGGGAGCGGGCACCGACGCATTGGCAAGGGCCACTACCTGCTCCTTGACTTTCTGCACATTGAGAGTAGAACGCTTGGCCTTGGCAAGATTTTTGAGTTTGTCGGCCGTGAAGATGTAGTTTTTGGCATTGCCATACACATCTGTAATGCTCACCACGAGGCTTGTCTCATTCTTCGAAAGAAGGGAGGTGACTGTCTTGAGTGTCGACGCATCCATCGTGCGAAGCTCCTCGGCGGCATAGTAGTCGAGCAGCTCATCGCCAAGCAGGTCCACTTTGATCATGCTGTCGGAGAGGACGTATGACACCACAATATTGGGATCCTCATACCGTGCTCCGCTCGACACCACGGGAGCCTCGTCGCATTTCACTATCGAATCAATCTGCGCGGCAGCCGACGCAAGGCGCTCAGCCTTCTCAGCAGCCGATGGGCCACATGCTACCATGCCGGCCAATGCGGCCACAATGGCCACAAGATATATCATACGTTTCATAAGCAAGTATTTACGGGGATTTTATCAATACGTTTCTGATGGCGGCCACCCTCGAAATCGGTAGAGAGAAATGCCTCTACGATTTCCAACGCAAGCTCGCGCGGAATAAAACGCGCCGGGAGCACCAGCACATTGGCATCATTGTGCTGACGCGCCAGGCGGGCCAGCTCCGGAGTCCAGCATAAAGCCGCGCGGATGCCCTGATGCTTGTTGAGGGTCATCGCGATACCATTGCCACTACCGCACATGGCGATACCGGGATAGCACTCGCCGCTCTCCACAGCCAGCGCACATGGATGCGCGAAGTCAGGATAATCACACGATGCATCGGAATGCGTGCCGAAATCTTTCGACGCGATACCTCGCGCAGACAGCCATGCCTCGATGGCTCCCTTCAACTCATAACCCGCATGATCGCTGCACAATCCCACAGGTAGACCGGATTTTAAAATCATATCTCAAAACTTAAAAAAATGATACACCTTTAAAAAACGTCACGGGGCAAAAAAGTTTACAATTCGCCCCTGCAAACGCAAAGCTGAGGCAAAAATACAAAAAAAATCTGCAAAAGCATTTGTAATACAAAAAAAAGTCGTAACTTTGTGGCAACAAAAGGCACCGGCCCAGGTGGCGGAATGGTAGACGCGCTCGTTTCAGGTGCGAGTGCTGCAAGGCGTGCAGGTTCGAGTCCTGTTCTGGGCACTGTAAAATCCCGCAACTCATTG
>CANSGE010000056.1 GCA_947646295.1 uncultured Bacteroidales bacterium | reverse complement strand
CTCGGTGCCCTCATCGGTGGCGGCAAAGGCGCCGGCATCGGTTCGGCTATCGGTGCTGCGGTAGGTGCAGGCGCAGGCGCGCTCATCGGCAATAAGATGGATAAGCAGCAACGCGAACTTCAGGAACAACTCGCTCAACAGGCCAAAGTCGAAGAAACCACCGACCAGAATGGTCTGCGTGCCATCAAAGTGACTTTCGACGGCGGAATACTTTTCCCCACCGGAAAATACACTCTTAATCCCCAGGCTCAGGCCGATCTTACTAAATTTGCAAATTCGCTCAAGACAAATCCCGATACAAACGTACAGATCTACGGCTTCACCGACAACACCGGTTCGTACGCTGTCAACGAGCGTCTTTCGGGCCAGCGCGCCGATGCGGTACTGACATATCTGGTCAACCAGGGCGTATCTCCTACCCGACTTACCGCACAAGGTGTACCTATGGCCGACTATGTAGCCTCCAACGAAACTGCTGAAGGCCGTGCGCTCAACCGTCGTGTAGAAATCTACATCACAGCAAGCCAGGCTATGATCCAGCAAGCTGAAGCAGGTACTCTCAAGTAAACCTGTCACAACATGCCTATAAAATCAATGGCTGTCCGGATGCGGGCAGCCATTGATTTTATATTTGTAAAAAAGTCTATTACCAGACGCGATGATATTTCATATAGAAATATGCGAGGCCGTACATATGCTTGCGTGCTATGCGAGAGAATGGACGCTTGCGGCTTTTGCGCTGCCAATCATGTACGATGATGGCATCCGGATGATATATCACCTTATAGCCGGCCTTGCGTGCACGCATACAATAGTCGGCGTCTTCAGGGCCAAAAAATATGCGTTCGTCAAGATAGCCGATCTTGTCGATCAGGCTGCGGCGTATCATCTGGCATGCTCCTATCACATAGAATGGCTCGACGGCCTGCGGGATAGTATTTACCGTAGATTTATCGTACAGCAGATTGCGGACTTTCTCACCGATACCGGGAAATCTCTTGAAACTGCGCTGGATCACTCCCCTTGGCGATACAAGCCGCGGACCAAGAATACCGAAATCGGGATGATCTTTCATGTAAAGGAGCATGAATTTCAAGGAAGTCGTATCTACTATCGTGTCATTGTCAAGAATAAGCACAAACTTTGTGGCCTCATCAATAGCTTTCAAGCCCACATTGCGCGCAGGAGCCACACCCATATTCTTGTCGAGTGTCATTACAGTAAGACCCGGCAGCGACATTCCCCGAACTTTCTCCAAAGTGTCATCCGTAGATGCATTGTCTATGAGGATGCATCGCGCACCGTCGTTAAGTACCGGACGTAATGATTCAAGACAGCGTACAGTGTACTCTGACTGATTACATGTAAGTATGATTATAGTTAATTCTTCAAAATTCATCCGAATAATTTTATTTTCAATGCCCGTAAAGAATGGGTGAATTCCTTCCACGAACGAAAACGTCTTATTTGTCTGCTAATGAATTTATAGGAAAAGAAAAAGCGAAGGTTATTGTGAAAGAGTAGTTTTTCCATCTCTGATGAAGAGATGCCGGGTAATTCCAGAATCGACTGACGCTGGACATCGGTAGGCACATATTCATTGCCTTTGAGCCAGCCGTTTTCCTTGCAAATCTTGTAAAATTCCGTTCCCGGGAACGGTGATACGATATTGAACATCACTTGATCGACATTCAGCTTCTTGGCCTCTGCCAATGTGTGGAGCACCGTCTCACGAGTCTCGAGAGGCGATGAGCCGATCAGGATATTCAGCTTTACAGGTACGTGATATTTCTCAAGAAGTTCCACTGCACGGTAGATATCGGCC
The DNA here is from genome assembly GCA_947646295.1 of uncultured Bacteroidales bacterium. Classification (GTDB taxonomy): domain Bacteria; phylum Bacteroidota; class Bacteroidia; order Bacteroidales; family Muribaculaceae; genus CAG-873. The sequence continues at coordinate 10,474 of CANSGE010000056.1, read as the reverse complement.
ACAGTGATGCCCTTCTTTACGTATTCAAGAATTTTATCATCGAAAGATTCCACGCCAAGGTCCACATAGCAGCAATTGCTGTCGCCGAGCATCTTGGCGATAGGCTCGGTGATTGCATCCACACGAGCCTCACAACCCCAGCGCATATCATATTTTTTCAATATGGCGCAAAGACCGGCCGTGCGTTCCTCATTCCAGATGAAATTGTCGTCCATAAAACCGATAGCTTTCACCCCTTCGGCGTGAAGTCGGGCAATTTCGGCTTCCACGCTTTCGAGGCTGCGGAAACCGATCGTAGGCTTGCGGTTGTGCTCACGGCGGAATTCTATCTCGCGGGCAAATGAAAGCGACGACGGTACGCAATAGATGCAGCGGTATGGACAGTTGCGCGATGTAAACATCGTGGTATACGGGCCTGTCTTAAGCTTAGGATTATGGAAATCCTGATCCTTCACCAGGTCACGGGCCGGGAAAGGACGCGAGTCAAGGTCCTTCATCAGCGGACGAGGCATATTATTCTTGACGCGACCGTCAATGAAGCGTGAAAGTCCTTTGATGGAATCGTCGGGCTGACGACCGTCACGCAGGTACTCCACTAATTCGCACACCGTCTCATCGGGCTCGCCGCGCACTACAAAGACATTTGCATCACCGTTGAGACACTTCTCTGTAAAATAAGTAGGGCCGGGGCCCATCAATACAATCGGAGTATCGGGATGCGACTTCCGGATATCGGCAATGGCCTGCAGGTCACTTTCTATCGAGAGATTTACAGTCCAGATCATGTAAACATCACTGCTGTCAGAAGCCGCCCACGATGCAAAATCGCGTGACTTCATCTTGCAGAATACGCAATCTTTATAGGCAACTTCCACCCCATCGATGGCGCGCACGGCGGCCGCGACCGTCAATTCATAGATATTGGGCGCCGGATATACCACACGGGTGCAACCAGCCGAGCGTTCGGCGGGCTGCTTGTGATCATAGCAGGGCGGAATTACAAAGCTTACTTTCATTTACAAATCCTTTTTGCCTATAAGAAATACCCAGGTAGTGGCCTGCTCTTACAGTTTTGCGCGCAAAGATACAAAAAATAGCGCAAATGACAAAACGCCTGAGCGTTTAAAGCAAATAAAAATACTAATGAAGTAAGATGTCTGCCTACAATATATTGCCCTGATCGTGGTACGAGTAAAAACCGCTGTCGGTGATGATGATATGATCATTCATATGTATGTCCATCAGTTTTGCCGATTCCGCGACTTTTCGTGTGAGTTCATCGTCCTGTCGGCTCGGCCGCAGCGTTCCGGATGGATGATTGTGGAAGAGTATGAATGCTGAGGCAAGATTCTCTATGGCATGTTTGAGTATGATGCGGACATCGCCTATGGTAGACGATACCCCACCCCGGCCTACATTGACTTCCTTGATTACCCTGCCTGCCTGCGAGAGGAGCATCACCCACATTTCCTCATAGGGCAGATTGTTGAGATGTCTGCGCATGAGCTTGACAGCCGTCTGCGCGTTGGTCACGACGGGAGATTCGAGCGTTGCTGCGTCAGCTGCCGAGCGTGAGCCCAATTCGAGAGCCGCATACAGAGCGATAGCCTTGGCAGGACCAATCCCTTTGTAACGTTTCAAAAAATCGGGGATGCTCATGCGTGAGATTTTGGAAAGATGATAATCATTATCGGCGAGGATCTCCGTGCTGAGTTGTACCACTGATTTACCCTTGATACCTGTGCTGAAGAGGATAGCCATAAGCTCGGTATCTGTCAGTGATTTGATACCCATCCGCAAGGCCTTTTCGCGTGGACGGTCATCCTGGGCCATGTCACGGATGAGCAATCCCCCGCCCTCGTTGGCCGGATATTCAGAGCTTTTCATTTTTGCCTTTGCGTATGGTGATTTCTTCGTTTATGTCGCGGCCTCGTCCGAGGATGATCTTCGTTGTCCATGCCTTGATGAAGCCTATGCCGTAACCTCCCAGCTGGATGGCTGCCGCCGGCACCGCCATGAGTGCTATCTTGAGTCTCCGCACCGATATGAGGGCCCCGGCAAATACGCCAAGAAAGTATGCCGCCAATAAGGCGAAGAACCATGGGCTTACGGTGAATCCAAGCACTATGAGGGCTAAACTACCTATGACGAATACCGCCGGCAGGAGATGCACAAGTTTGAGCGAATCAGGATAGAGCAACTTCAAAGTCACCCTCGACATACCGAAAACATATACCTGACGGAAGAATTTACGGAAATCCACACGACGCTTATGCCAGACGGGATCGTCAATGTACCCGATGGAAAATCCGGCCAGACGTATACGTGTACTCATATCTATGTCCTCTGAGAACATTTCACGGAATCCTCCCACTTTCTCATATACTGCGCGGGAAAATCCCATATTGAAAGTCCGCGGCACGAATTTCTCAAGCGAAATCTTGCCCCCACGTATGCCACCGGTGGTCAGGAATGACGTCATTGAGTAATTGATAGCCTTTTGAGTATCGCTAAATGAGGCGTGGGCGGCATCCGGGCCTCCATAGCAGTCAAGCGCGTTCTGAGAGAGAGCAAGTTCAAGTTTTTCGAAATATTGGGCAGGAATTACGCAATCTGAATCAAAAAATACAAAATAATCGCCTTCAGCATGTTCCATACCATAATTCCTGGCAATGGAGCGGCCTTCGTTCTCCTTATAATAATACTTCACATCAAGTCCAAGCTGACGGTATTTTACCGCCACTGCTTCGGAACGCTCCGTAGAGCCATCTTCCACGATGATAATCTCGAAATTCTTATGCGTCTGGGTAAGAAGACTCCCCAGCAGCTCCTCGACTTCACCGATACGGTTGTATACAGGTACTATTACAGAATATTTCATCAGCTCATTCTTGATTTATAGTCGTCATAGGTATATTCCCGTAATAATTGAGCCTCGCCGTCGGCACGCACAAGCCATATCGACGGATGCTGTATACCATTGAACATCGTAGTCTTGACTGTAGTGTAGTGATTCATATCCTCCAGCGTAAGACGGTCGCCGGCTTTGAGTGGACGGTCGAAACTCCAGTCGCCCATGAAATCGCCGCTGAGACATGAGTTGCCGCCGAGGCGATATGTCGGTTTGCCTTCCACGGCGTCTTGACCGAGACTCTCGGTGATAATAGGTTTGTAAGGCATCTCAAGTGTGTCGGGCATATGGCATGCAAATGATACATCAACGATAGCTGTCGAGATGCCGTCGTTGTCCACGAGGTCGACAACAGATGTGATCAGATCGCCTGTACGCCACGTAAAAGCGCTGCCCGGCTCCAAAATCACTTTCAGCCACGGATAGCGGGCCCTAAAATCGCTCAGAAGCTTCACAAGGTGCTCCACATCGTAGCCCTCGCGCGTCATCAGGTGTCCCCCTCCCATATTTACCCACTTGATCGAGGGCAGCAGGTGTCCAAACTGTGCTTCGAATGCAGCGAGTACTTTTTCAAGATCATAGCTCGACGACTCACATAGGGCATGGAAGTGCAGTCCCTCGATACCGTCCGGAAGGCCGTCGGAGAGTGCGTCAGCCCCTACCCCGAAACGCGACCCGGGCAATGCGGGATTATAGATGTCGGTGTCAATCACTGAGCAGTGGGGATTGACACGCAGCCCGGGCGATACGTGCCGCTCATGGGTGGCATTGTATTGCCGTACCGTGTCGGAGAAGCGCTCCCATTGACCGAGGGAATTGAATGTGATATGTGAACTCCCCTCAAGATACTCGTCTATCGTCTCCGGTGTGTATGCCGGGCAATAGCTATGGACGTTTCCTCCGAGCATTTCGCGACCGAGACGCAGTTCGTTGAGCGAACTTGCGGTTGAGGCGGTGCAGTATTCTTTTATGATATCAAATGTACGCCAAAGAGCATTAGCCTTGAAAGCCATGATGATATCGACTCCAGCGCGACGGCTTACATCGCTGATGAGGCTGAGGTTGCGGCGCAGGCTTTCTTCGCGCACTACGTAGGCCGGTGTAGGTATTTCGTTTGCTTTCATTGGGGCAATATGTCAAATTTAGCGTATTTGAGGAGAAGGGTCTTTTCTCCGACGTTCTCGAAATCAACGAGGGCTGTTGGACCGATTTCTTTCATATCAATACTGATTATAGTTCCGCGACCGAATTTTGGATGCAAAATGCGTACTCCCGGCGCTATCTCTTCAGGATTGTGTACCTGTGCATTGGCCGGGGCGGGCGATTTCGGTTGTGAAAAGGGCGAACCTGCCGGCGCCGGGTAAACATTTTCCCGACGTGGCTCAGGACGTTGCGGACGCCATGTGTCGACTGCAGGTGGCTCGAGACTGCCATGGCTGAAATTGAGATATTTGGTGTCGATATCCTTGAGAAAGCGTGATGGACGCGGTGCGGTTGACTGGCCGTTGCGATAGCGGCTCTGGGCAAGCGAAAGCATGCAGTATCGCTTGGCTCGTGTGATGGCTACGTAGAAAAGACGTCGCTCTTCCTCGATTTCCTCAGGCGAGCCGCAACTCATGGCTGACGGCAGGAGATCTTCCTCGACTCCGACTACATACACATTGGTAAATTCAAGTCCCTTGGCTGAGTGAATAGTCATGAGAGTGACCGAATCGACGGGCTGACCATCGGCATCTTCATCTTGATCCGTGGCGAGCGAAACTTCGGAAAGGAAATCGGCCATCGACGGATTCTCCAACGAGCCGTCTTCGCGGTGATCCTCCACGAAATCTTTGGCACTCTTGAGCAATTCCTGCAAGTTTTCCTGCTTGGATATGCTCTCCGGCGTGCGGTCACTTATATACATGGCGAGCAGTCCGGTGCGCTTGATGATGCGTTCAGCCAGTGTAGATGCATCGTCGCCAAGATGGTGCGCATCATAAAAACTCTTCACAAGGTCATAGAAGCCATTCAGCTTTTTAAGCGTACCCGAATTGACCTGCAACTGATACTTATACGGTTCGCCTAATACTTGCCATATGCTCACGCCTGCTTCAGTGGCGCATGCGGTCAACTTTTTTACAGTGGTCTCACCTATACCTCTGGCCGGTGTATTTATGGCACGCCGGAGTGCTTCCTCATCATTTGGATTGACGGCGAGGCGGAAATATGCGAGAGCATCTTTGATTTCCTTACGCTGATAAAATGCCAGACCGCCGTAGATGCGATACGGACTGCCGCGGCGGCGCAGTGCCTCCTCAAGCACACGGCTTTGCGCATTGGTACGGTACAAGATGGCAAACTCGCTGTATGGGTCAGCGGAATGTGCTCGACGGACGGCTATGCCGGCAGCCACGAGTCCGGCTTCCTCATAGTCGCTGTAAGCGGTACGGACTTCCACACGTTCGCCATTTTCGCCATCAGTGAAGACGTTTTTTGGAATCTGCATGCGGTTGTGCGAGATGAGACTATTGGCTGCTTCAATAATATTGCGTGTCGAGCGGTAATTCTGTTCGAGCTTGAATGTCGCGAGATTCGGCCATGAGCGCTTCATCTCGAGGATGTTCCGGATGTTGGCTCCGCGAAATGAATAGATACTCTGGGCGTCATCACCTACCACAGTAAGTTTCCCTATGCCACGTGTAAGCTGGGTGACGATCATATTCTGCACGAAATTCGTGTCTTGAAACTCATCGACCAGCACGTAGCGGAAAAATTCCCTGTAATGGTTGAGCACCTCAGGATGCTCCCGGAAAAGCACAGCGGTGTAAAAGAGGAGATCGTCAAAGTCCATGGCATCAGCCACGCGACATCGCTGGACGTACCGGGCATAGATGTCGACGGTCTGTCCGCGCTGCGCGCGCTTGTCACTCTCCATCAATTCGCGGTCGCGCGAATAATCTGCCGGGGAGTAGAGCGCATTTTTTGCGATGGAAATGGAATTCTGGATTGTGGCAGGCTTGTAAATTTTCTCGTCCAGCCCCATATCCTTGATTATCGTCTTTATGAGAGAGCGGGAGTCGGACGCGTCGTATATCGTATAATTGCGGGTATAGCCGACAAGCTCAGCATTCTGGCGTAATATTCTTGAAAAAATGCTATGAAAAGTGCCCATCCAAAGGCGGCGAGCTGTTTCGTTGCCTACGAGTGACTCTATACGCTCACGCATCTCGCGGGCGGCCTTATTGGTAAAGGTCAGTGCCAGGATCCGCGATGGCTCATACCCTTTGGCAAGGAGGTGCACAATCTTATAGGTGAGCACACGGGTCTTGCCCGCGCCGGCTCCGGCAATGACGAGCTGGGGGCCGTCGATGTATTCGACGGCGGCCAGCTGCTGTTCGTTGAGCTTTTTCAGGTAATCGCAATCCATTTCAGGCAAATCGATTGGCTTCGGGCAGGTATTCGAAACCGGCCTTCTTGAGTTTGTCGCACAAGTCGTCGCGATCGATATCCATATCCTCGCACATGGCTTCGAGTGACGGATATTCGTCACGCAATTTCATATTGACTACACTGAGCAACATATATGGGTCCTGAGGTAAATCGTACATGGTCAAGAGTTGAAAGATTCAAATTCGAGAGTTGCAATTTCCCACATGCTCATAGCGTTTTCGAGTTGTTTGGACGCTTCGGCGTGACGGGTATAGATATCCGGATCGGAAGCCGCTTCGCCGGAAGCAAGTTTTGCTTCAATTTCTTTGACGGCTTCTTCGAGGCGTGCAACTTCAGCCTCGGCTTCTTCCACTTTTTTACGCGCGCGCTTCATCATTTTGTCTCGTTCGCGCTGTTCGGCATAGCTGAGTGTTCGCTTTGCCTTAGGCATTTCCTCCTGTCTGGCCGCAGCTGTGGGTTTTGAGTCGTTTTTGGCAGGAGTCCCCGCGGGGGTAACCGGCGTCTTACGCTCCAATTCGGAAAGAGAGCTGATGCGCTTCTTTTCAAGAAAATCGTAAATGCCTCCAAGACATTCAATGACTTTACCATTGGAGAATTCATACACTTTCTCGACAAGGCCATCCAGGAATTCACGATCATGGCTCACCACGATTACTGTACCATTAAAGTCCTTTATGGCCTGCTTAAGGATATCCTTGGTCTTCATGTCGAGATGGTTGGTGGGCTCGTCGAGAATGAGGAGGTTGACCGGTTCGAGCAGAAGCTTTATCATTGCGAGGCGAGTGCGTTCGCCACCTGACAGCACCTTTACTTTTTTGTCGGATGCCTCGCCGCCGAACATAAATGCGCCGAGAATATCGCGGATCTTGGTGCGGATGTCACCTACGGCCACATGGTCAATGGTATCGAATACGGAGAGTGTTTCATCAAGCAGCGAGGCCTGATTTTGTGCAAAGTATCCGATTTTCACATTATGGCCGATCTTCAATGAACCGGTGAAAGGTATCTCCCCCATTATACATTTTACAAGGGTGGATTTACCTTGGCCGTTTTTACCGACAAAGGCGACTTTTTCCCCGCGGCGTATCGTGAAGGTGGCATGATCGAACACCTGATGGTCGCCGTATGCTTTGCCAACCTCCTCAGCTATTACCGGGAAATCACCTGAGCGGGGCGCAGGCGGAAAGCGGAGATTGAGGTGTGAGGTATCGACCTCGTCGACCTCGATACGGTCAATCTTGGCAAGCTGTTTCATGCGGCTCTGCACCTGCACGGCCTTGGTGGCCTTGTAACGGAAGCGCTCGATGAAAGCTTCTGTATCCGCTATCTGTTTTTGCTGATTGGTATAGGCGCGCATCTGCTGTTCGATGCGTTCGCGGCGCAATTCCACATACTTGCTGTAGTTTACAGAATAATCGTAGATTTTGCCCAGCGAAATCTCTATCGTGCGCGAAGTTACATTGTCGATGAATGCACGGTCGTGGCTTACGAGCACGACAGCCTTGGCCTTTTGTATGAGGAATTGCTCGAGCCACTGTATTGACTCAATATCCAGGTGGTTGGTCGGTTCGTCGAGCAAAAGTACGTCCGGACGGCGCAAAAGTAGTTTTGCCAACTCAATACGCATACGCCAGCCACCGCTGAATTCTGATGTGGGACGGTCAAAATCGGTGCGTTCGAACCCAAGTCCCAAGAGAGTCTTTTCCATCTCTGCCTCCCCGTTGTCGGCGCCTTGCATTGCCAGCCTATCCGTCAGCGAAGTCATGCGTTCGATAAGCTGGTGATATGATTCGCTTTCGTAGTCGGTGCGTTCGGCAAGTTCATTATTCATCTCAGCGAGGCGTGCCTGCATCTCTTCAATGTGAGAGAAGGCCTTGCGGACCTCCTGACGCACGGTAAGGTCGTCGGTGAGAATCATAGTCTGGGGAAGATATCCCACAGTAACGTCGGCAGGAATCGCGACCGAGCCGGATGTGGGGCGCTGGATGCCGGCGATGATCTTGAGCATCGTCGACTTTCCGGCACCATTTTTCCCGACGAGGGCTATGCGATCCTTGTCGTTGATGACGTAGTTGATATTGTCGAACAGCGAGCGGGCGCTGAACTCTACGGAAAGGTTGTTGATGGATATCATATATTATCAATCATGTTCCGCACGATCCCCCGTGGAATCATGCGGAACATGAAATAATGTGCAATTTAGTTGAATTCGAGAATCAGATTTTTGATTTTATCGCCAAGCGCGGCAGCTGCCTCTGCATCATGAGCCTCGGCGTATACGCGGATGATAGGCTCAGTATTGCTTTTGCGCAGGTGCACCCAGGCATCGGCGAAGTCGATCTTCACGCCGTCGATGTCGGTAACTTTCTCAGATTTGTACATTTCCTTGACGCGCTGAAGGATTGCATCGACATCAAGACCAGCGCTGAGTTCCACTTTAGTCTTATATATGGAGTATTGAGGCAGGGCGGCGCGGATCTCGCTCACTTTCTTGCCTGACTTGGCCATGAGTGTGAGGAAGAGCGCAACACCTACAAGGGCATCACGGCCGTAATGCAGTTCGGGATATATCACACCGCCGTTGCCTTCGCCGCCGATGATTGCACCGGTACGTTTCATCTCAGTAGTTACGTTCACCTCACCTACAGCGGCGGCTGTATAGGTGCAACCATGCTTTTCTGTGACGTCGCGAAGGCCGCGCGATGAGCTGAGGTTGCTCACTGTCGATCCGGGAGTGTGCGCAAGTACGTAGTCGGCTATGGCAATGAGTGTGTTTTCTTCGACAAACATCTCGCCGTTTTCCTGTACGATAGCGAGACGATCGACGTCAGGATCGACCACAAAGCCCACGTCGGCCCCTTTTTCTTTTACAAGAGATGCGATCTCGGTAAGATTTTCGGGGATAGGCTCGGGATTGTGAGCGAAGTGACCGGTCGGTTCGGTGTTTATGCCGATAATTTTGCGTACACCGAGAGCTTTGAGAAGCTCGACAATCACGACACCGCCTACAGAATTGACAGCATCAAGAGCCACGGTGAAGTCGGCTTTTGCAATCGCATCGGCATCGACGAGCGGAAGTGCGAGTACGTCCTCGATATGCTTGCGGTTGTATGTATTATTAATGTATACGTGTCCGAGATCGGTAACCTCAGCAAACTCGTAGGCGTCAGATTCGGCGATTGCGAGGACTTGTTTACCTTCGGCATCGTTGAGGAATTCGCCTTTTTCATTAAGAAGCTTGAGGGCATTCCAATGTGTGGGATTGTGTGAGGCGGTGAGAATAAGGCCACCGCAGGCACCTTCCTTGACTACAGCTATCTCTGTGGTAGGAGTGGAGGCGAGTCCGATATTGACCACATCAAATCCCATGCCTACAAGCGTACCGCACACGAGGTCGCAGACCATAGGCCCGGAGATACGTGCGTCGCGTCCTACGACAATCGTTCGTGATTTCTTGGTAGTGTTGTTTTTGATGAAAGTTGCATAAGCAGCTGTGAATTTCACTACATCGAGGGGTGAGAGCCCCTCACCGACACGGCCACCGATTGTGCCGCGGATACCGGATATAGATTTGATAAGCGACATTTGAAATACTGTTTATTGATCAGAATTTAGGACGATAATAGCGAATGGAATATAGCCAGGGCACGACGTTGCTCATTTCGGAGGGAGCACCGTACTGAGATTTGATGATGATATTGACCTGGCAGTCGACGGGGAGATAGGCGAGCGGCTGCTGAATGCCGGAGCCGTTGCTATATGATGAATTCAATTCGTAATTGCCGTAGCGGAAAGAATAATTTCCACCGAGCACGGCATCATTGCCTTCATACTGTGTAAACACACCATTGGCGTAGGTCTTGAGGTTGGAGCGTGTGAAGCGGAAATATATAAGTTCGTTGGGCACCACTGTATCGCCGGGCGTGCCGGGGTCGACAACCTGCATATAGAGATTGCCGTCTTCATCAAGACGATAGAATGGAGCGTCGGGACCTGATTCGAATTTATTACCCTCGGGAATGTAATTGACCACGCGCTGATCAGCGAGATATGTATTTACATAATGGTTTTCATCGGTGAGCAGTTCGGCGTAGGTCTTGTCATCGGAGCAACCCGTGGTCAACGAAGCCG
>CANSGE010000055.1 GCA_947646295.1 uncultured Bacteroidales bacterium | reverse complement strand
CGGTCTCGCGATCGTAGATGGTCACTTCGCCATAACCTTGGCCGATGACGTAGCGGCCGTCAGGGGAAACATTGAGACTATAGAAGTTTTCGAGAGTCTCGGCTGTGATTGCTGTTGCCGACATGGCGGCGAGAAGAGATAAGCTTAGAAGTAGAGGTTTTTTCATAGAAGAGTGTTGCGGTATTTGCGTTAAGTGGATTAGTTTGATAAAAAATTCTTAAGTGGAAAGTGGTTAATTTTGTTTTTGTGTAGCACTATTTCGATGCAAATGTAATATTCAATTTTAATAAATGCAAATTTTTGTCGTAAAAAATGTTGAATGGTGGTCGGTATGGTGAACGTATGATGGTGGCAAATTGTAAGATTGGCATGCCGATAAACTATGAGTAAAAACAAATTGTTATAATTTCAGGTCGGATTATTTCCCTCCGGCTCTAAAATCTATGAAACTAAAAAAAATGATAATCCTCGGATGCGCATCACTGCTCACATTGTCGGGTTGCGTATCGCACAAGAAGTACAATATGCTGCAAGCTGACTATAACGCGTCGCAGGTAGCATTGGCCGAAAGCCGTACGAATGCCAAAAGCCTGGAAGATATGCTTGCCCAGGCGCGTAAGGATAATGCGGAGTTGAAGGAAAACTATGCCGCGCTTCAGAAAACGCTTGATCAGAGTATCCTCACCAATCAGTCGGGCAACGTGAATATCTCCAAGCTCGTAGATGAGATCAATGCTTCCAACAACTATATCAAACGCCTCGTGGAAGCGAAGTCGAAGAGTGACTCGCTTCTGATGGTGCTCAGTACCAACCTCACGCGTTCGCTCAATACCGACGAGCTCAAGGATGTGGATGTGAAGGTGCTCAAGGGAGTAGTGTACATCTCGCTGGCGGATAATATGCTCTTCCGCTCGGGTAGCTATGAGATAAGTCCGCAGGCTATGGATATACTGAGCAAAATCGCTAAAATCATCAAAGATTACAAGAATTACAGCGTGCTCGTGGAGGGTAATACCGATAATGTGCCGATTTCGCGCACCAATATCCGAAATAATTGGGATCTGAGCGCATTGCGCGCATCGTCTGTAGTGCAGGTACTCCAAAATGACTTCGGGGTAGACCCGGCCCGACTCACAGCAGGCGGCCGCGGCGAGTACAATCCGATTGCCACAAATGAAACGGCAGCAGGGCGTCAGCTCAACCGCCGTACCCAAATCATCATCACCCCGAGTCTTGATCAATTCATGGATTTGATCGACAAGGCTCCTGAAACGTCAGATACGACGGCTAAGTAAGACACATTATATAATAATATGTATATACCGGGAGTCAGTGAAGTTGTTGCTTCACTGACTCCTCGTGTATTGTGGCGAGAAGCTTGCGGAGAAAATCTCCGCTAAGGCCCAGCCGGGCGCCGGCATCGACGCGGGCTTCCATAAGCGAGTTGTAGCGGTCGGTCTGCACGATGGACATGCCCGATTCCTTTTTTACTTCGCCGATGCGTCGGGCCACATCCATGCGCCGGGCGAGTATCTGGAGCAATTCGTCATCGACGTCGTCGATCTCGCGGCGAAGTTCGTCGAGATTAGCCGCGGGCGAAGCCTCTTTGTCGGGCATCGGCGGGAGTTTATGCAAAAGATCAGCAAGCTGCTGCGGGGTGATCTGCTGGGCGCTATCACTTAACGCGTCACATGGAGAGGGGTGAGTCTCGATAATGAGACCGTCGAAGCCCATTTGAGTGGCTTGAATGGCTACCTGAGGCACAAGGTCAGCACGGCCGGTGATATGACTTGGGTCGCATATCACGGGTAATCCCGGGATGCGGTGACGCAATTCGATAGGGATACTCCAATGCGGAGTGTTGCGGTACAGTGATTGTCCGTAGGTGGAAAAGCCGCGGTGGATGGCCCCGATGCGACGCACTCCGGCGGCATATATACGGCGGATGGCCCCGATCCACAATTCGAGGTCGGGGTTCACGGGATTTTTTACCAGAACGGCCGGCTTGCGGTCAAGTACCGTGAGGGCATCGGCTATCTCCTGCACGGCAAAAGGATTGGCGGCTGTACGGGCGCCGATCCAGAGGATGTCTACTTCGGCGCGCATCGCGGCTGCCACGTGTGCCGGGGTGGCTACTTCGGTGGCTATGAGCATACCGGTGGTACGTCTTACCATCGAGAGCCATGGTAATGCGTCGACTCCGAAGCCTTCGAAGCTGCCGGGGTGGGTGCGTGGCTTCCATATACCGGCGCGGAAGACGCCTACCCCCAGCTCAGAGAGCGCCCGGGCGGTGGTGATGACCTGAGTGCGTGATTCGGCGCTACATGGGCCGGCTATGATAAGGCGCCCGTCGATGCGGGTACCGGGCAGTGGCTCGAGGTCGGGCAGCTGGTACTTCATAAGGGCGAAATTTCTTTAAAAGCGTATGTGCGGGGCGGGCATGTGCCGAGAGTGAGATGTCCGGAGAGAGCTACCGACTCAATGGCAGCGTGTACGCGCTCTCCGGCTACGTGGTCCATCCAATCGTATTTGCCGGAGCGTCGCCACAGCCGGGCATGATATTGTGCGGAGAGCTGTGCGGGGTCGGGCGACTGCTCGTAGGAGTCGAAACGGATGAGAATATTGCGGGCGAAAAGATTGAGCATCTCGTCGAGCTGATAGCGGCGTCCGGTGAGCTGGTAGAGCGATATAGGATTGGGGGCATCGCTGAGGAAAGCCTCCTGATTGATATTTATACCGATTCCTACGACAGAGTGTTGAAAATCTGAGCCACAAAACGAGTTCTCAATCAAAATTCCGCAAATTTTACTGTCTCCTACATATATATCATTGGGCCACTTGATAGCGACTTCTCCTGCGGGCAAAAATTCCTGCAAGGTCTCGGCGATGGCCAGTGATACGATCATAGAGAGGATGAACGACTCCGCGGGCCGGATAGAGGCCGGGCGCAGCAGTTGCGAAAATGTGAGATTGCATCCGGGGGCAGCCTCCCAGCTATTGCCTCGCTGTCCTCGGCCGTGAGTCTGGGCGCGTGCGGCTATCACCGCGCCGTGCGGCAGCGACGCGGCCCGGGCGGCGAGGAGGGTGTTGGTGGAGCCGGCCTCGTCGACGATCTCGATGTATGGACGTGGATCAGTCATTTGCAGTCACGATGATGTCGCGGGAATCATCGTCGCGCACCTTGATTTCTACGGCGACAGTGTCTTCGGGCAGAATGTCGGCAACGATCTCAGGCCATTCGATGAAGCACAGCGCGCCCGAGTCGAGATAGTCCTCGAACCCCATATCAAGAGCTTCCTCCATGTTTTCGAGCCGGTAGAGATCGAAATGGTAGATGAGCTCGGCAGTGGTATCGGAGCGATATTCATTGACGAGCGCGAATGTGGGCGAATTTGCTTCGTCGGCGTCGACCCCGAGTGCCTGTGAGAGCGCTGAGATGAAAGTGGTCTTGCCCGAACCCATCTCGCCTTTGAAGGTGAAGACGGTATTGTCGCCCATGAGGTCGATAAATTTGCGGGCTGCTTCCGGGAGCTGCTCGAGAGATGCTACGTGGATGGTATTCTGTGTCATGTTTACTTAGCTGTAAGAGTGATGAGCGGTACGAGCATTTCTTCCATAGAAATGCCTCCGTGCTGGAATGTACCGGTGTAATATTGTACGTAATAATTATAATTGTTGGGATATGCAAAAAAGTCGTGCCCATCGGCGAAGATATATGTCGAGGATACGTTGGGCGAGGGGAGACCGAATCGCTCGGGATGCTTGATCTCGTATACTTGGCGGGGGTTGTAGCTGAGGTTCTTGCCGAGTTTGTAGCGGAGATTTGTATTTGTATTCTTGTCGCCCACGACTTTGATAGGATTGTCGACGCGTATTGTGCCGTGGTCAGTGGTGAGGATGATCTTGAATCCGGCGCCGGCAAACTTTTTGAGAAATTCGAGCAATGACGAGTGCTTGAACCACGACTCAGTGAGTGAGCGGTAGGCCGCATTTGTGGATGCAAGCTCGCGTATCATCTTGGATTCGGTGCGAGCGTGGGAGAGCATGTCGATGAAGTTGACGACGACGACGTTGAGGTCATTGGCCTGCATGGCTGAAAAGTCGCGGATGAGCTTTTCGGCACCGGCCGAATCGTTGATTTTATTGTAAGAAAAGCGGTATTTGCGTCGATAACGCTCGATTTGGGTCGCAATGAGTGGAGATTCGTTGATGTTTTTTCCTTCTTCCGACTCTTCATCGACCCACAGGTCGGGAAACATTGCTTCGATTTGCCGTGGCATCAGCCCCGAGAAGATGGCATTGCGTGCGTATTGGGTAGCCGTGGGGAGGATGGCAGTATATAATTCTTCCTTGAAGGCGAACGAATCGGCCAAGAGGGGTTTGACCACGTTCCATTGGTCGAGGCGGAAATTGTCGATGAGCACGAAGAGCACTTTGTCGCCCTGCTCGATCATCGGGAAGACGCGGTCGGGGAAGATGCGCGGACTCATAAGAGGAGCGCCGTCCTCGGTGAGAGGCGATGGCATCCACTGTTCGTAATGGCGGCGGATCCACTTGCCGAAGGCAGCATTTGCATCGGCTTTCTGCATCTCGAGCATTTCGTCCATGTTGGTCTCGGCATCGGCCAGCTCCAGCTCGCGGAATACGAGACGGCGATATAGTTCGTACCAGTCGTCCATCGAATCGGCCGCAGATATCAGATCGGAAATTTGCCGGAAGTCCTCGCGGTAGTCGCGGGTGGCTTGTTCGGAGACGAGACGGTCGGAGTGCAGAAGGCGCTTGAGCGCGATGAGAATCTGATTGGGGTTGACCGGCTTGATAAGGTAGTCGGCGATCTTGCTTCCCACGGCCTGATTCATGATATTTTCCTCTTCGCTTTTGGTGATCATTATCACAGGAGTGAGGGGGCTTATCTGCTTGATGCGCGCGAGAGTCTCCAGGCCGGTAAGGCCGGGCATATTCTCATCGAGAATGATGAGGTCAAAGGTCTGTTCGCCGACGAGCTCGAGGGCGTCGTGCCCGTTGTTGGCGGTGGTGACGTCGTAGCCGCGTCCGGCGAGGAACATCAGATGAGGCTTGAGGAGGTCGATTTCATCGTCGGCCCAGAGTATTTTAGGATTTGCTGCCATTGTTTCAGAGGTTGTAGATTATTCGAAAAGAGGATCGTCGCCTTCGCTGCCCGGATCATATTGAGGCATAGCCGGGCGAGGTTGCGGCACGGGTACGATGACCGGCGCGGGCTGAGGCTGAGGCTGCTGCGGTGTGGGCAAGGGTGCAGGCTCTGACGCAGGCTCGGGCACCGGTACCGGTGTCGGGGCTACCGGCGAAGGTTCTAACGGAGCGGGTTGCAGATTTGTCTCGGGGGCCGGGGCCGGTTCGATCTGAATGTCGTCGATGTGGTCGACCGGTTCCATTATCGTATCGCGCGTTTCCGCAGGTTGTGGTTCGGGCTGAGGCTCGGGCTGACTCTCTGGCAGTGGCATCGCATCCGGCTCGGGCAGCGGCGGTGTGCCTTGTGCTGCGCTGTCGGCTTCGTGCAGGGTTTCCACTTCCTCAGGCATGAGCAGATGTTCTTGCGTGTCGATGTAGTTTTGCTCCTGCAGGTAGCGGAAGTAGTCGTCGAACGAGCGTCCTTCGTTGAGCAAAATCTTGAAGTTGGCATCGCTGATCACCACCGGGCGTACGCCGGCGGGGAGACGGAAATCAGTAGACGCAGCCAATACTGAACGGTAATGGTTGAGGTCGTCGAGATTGTCGAAATCGCGTATGACGATCATGCCGAGGCGCCCGAAGTTGAGCTGCTCGAGGTCGTAATCTTTGACAACGAATGATTTGAAGTTGTGACGTGCAATTTCGTACAACAGTTCGTTGGTGGACACCTCATCCGTGGCAAAAGTCATCACGAGCAGCTGGCGGTCGTCGGGGTTGAGAGCGAAAGCCGCGTCGCCTTCGGCGGTGAGGGTAGAGTCGTTGCTGAGGCGCATGTCCCAGATCATACCGCGCATATTTGATGCTCCCGACTGCAGCTCGCGTCCTTTTGCGAGGCCTTTGAGCCAGGCTGATGCTATAGGGGTGATATCGGTGTCGGGATATCGTTCGAGCATCTCGCGCAGCACATCCTTGAAGTCATCCGGGCGCCGCTCGGTCACGTAGGCCAGGGCGTGGAGGAACATAAATTTGGGCATTATCTTGCTCAACGGATACTTTTCTGACATCTCGCGGTAAGCGGCATGTACCTCAGCGTTGCGGTTGTTGAGATAAGCGTCGTATGTGGCATCGTAGAGTTGCTGCTGCCGCTCGTCCATCTTGCGGAGGTTGTCGATGTAGTTGGGGTCGCGCAGAGCCTGACCGTACGGCG
Organism: uncultured Bacteroidales bacterium; assembly: GCA_947646295.1. Classification (GTDB taxonomy): domain Bacteria; phylum Bacteroidota; class Bacteroidia; order Bacteroidales; family Muribaculaceae; genus CAG-873. Next base: position 5,943 of record CANSGE010000055.1, on the reverse strand, counting down.
AATCGGGGAAATCAGAGAGTATGAGAGACCGGAAATATTCGGCTTCGGCAGTGCGTCCCTCGCGCACGTACATTAAATATAAGTTGTAATATACGTCGAGACGGTATTCATTGTCGGGATAATCCTTGAGCAGGCGGTCAAACTCGGCACGCGCAGCCCCGAAGTCCTCAAGCTTATCCTTGAGGATGATGCCCATATTGTAGAGACCTTCCTGAATGATCTGATGAGCTGTGGCCTTCTGCTCGTCGGTGGTGGGAATCTGTGCGAGGTAATACTCGGGGAAGTGCGGATCGGTCGCTTTGTCGGCCTCTTTGGAATCGGCATCGTCGGTGCCGTCTTCAATTGGCTGCTCATCGCCGGTATCGTCGTCAGGGGCAGATTCGCCGGCTGATGTGAATTCATCGAAGCTAAACGATGATTTATTGCGGCGGCGCCAGTTGTCTTCGAGTTTGCGGGCGCCCCATCGGCGCTGGAATTCTGTCTTGCCGGCATTTCGTGTAGCGGTATTGTAGAAATACCATGAATTGTCGGTGTTGATATTGAATTGCTGGGTATTTTGGTCCTGAAGGTTGTTGGCATTGGCATCGCGCTCTGCCATGTATTCCTCACGGCGAGCTGCCTCGGCCTCCTCTTTCTCCTTCTTTTTCAGCTCCTCGATGATTTTCTCGATTACTTCCATGCGCTGCTCCGGAGTCATTTCGGAGAGTCGGAGCAGGGAGTCCTGAAGGGTTACGTTCTGAGAGTATACGGCGAGTTCGTCGAGCACATCGGAGCGCTTTTTCAGTAATTTATAGTCGGGATAGTCCTCGGGCAGGAGCGGCAAAGCTTCGGCGTAGCATGGTTGCGCCAGTTCGTATTGGCGACGTTGAAAGTATAAGTTGCCGAGCGTGATCTGGCTGATGGCCTTGTCGATACCGGAGCGGGTACTCTTTTCGGCGGCGAGGACATAGTTTTCGATGGCTTTTGTAGTGTCGCCGCGCGATAGATACAGGTTGCCGATGGCGTAATAGATCTGGTCGAGATACTCTTTGTTGCGGTCGTAGCGGGTCATCCGGCGCAGGGCGTTGACTTCGGGCTCGATGTTTGAGCCGGTATATACCTCGCTCTGCTTGATGCGGGCGTTGAACTTGGTGCGGTATGGCGCCGAAGGAGAGCTTCCGGCATCTTTGAAAGCCTTGTAAGCCGCTTCTTTGTCGCCGATGCGTGCGTATAGCTGTCCGAGCAGAAATCTCAGACGCGTCTTCTGTGCTCCGGAAGCCGCTTTGATGGCTTGCTGCAGGTAGGGGACGGCCTCCTGCATACGGTCGCTCTTGATGAGGAAGTCGGCTTTTACGAAATTGTAGAGTCCGCGCAGCGTAGCGTTGGTAAGCTCGGTGTCTTTGATGCGGTTGATGATGACTTCTGCCTCAAAGAGCCATCCGAGAGATATATATGAGCGTGCTTGCCAAAGGAGAGCCTCGGTGACTGTGGCCGGGAGCCAAGTGAAATGACGGCTGACATAGAAAAATGTAGATGCCGCTCCGAGGAAGTCGCCATTGAAATACTGTCCGCGGCCCATCATCATCCATGCATTATGGAGGAACGGATTGTATTCATCACGTTTCAGCCATGCTTTGGTGGCTTCTGAGCGTTTGCCGCCTTTTACTTTGGGACGCTTTTTTATAGAGCGGAGTTGAATGGCCTTCTGCCCCTTCTCGATGGAACGTGTGAAATCACCTGCAGGCTGCGGCGCCTTGGGGTTGGAGCGGGCTTCGGCGGGGTGCATGAGCACGAGCTGCGAGTAGTCGTCCTCATACTTTGTCTCCATGTCGGCCAATGTTTCCTTGTAGTGAGTGTCGCCGTTGTAATATATATTGTATCTGGTGATAAAGGCCTGGTAATTGCGCGAAGCCGCCGTATTCTTGCGGGTAGAGCAAGATACGGCGGCAATGGCTATGGCCAGAGCCGCTATACCGTAGAAAATGCGCATCAGCTTGTTGTTCATTACAATTTCAACGCAAAAGCAGGCTGTTTATTGTGGCTTTTCGTTCTTTGCATCGTCGCTTTGCTCGGTGCCTGCGGGAGCCGGGGGGTAAGCGATGCGGGTGTGATACATCGTGGAGAGGCGTTTGATGAAGGCAGCCTTGATGAGTTGCACGTCACGGAATTCGAGCGGCGAGTCGCTGTGCAGTCCGTCGGCGATCTGGCCGTCGATGATTTTGTCGACAAGCTCGCTGATGGATTTGCGGCTGTAGTCGGTGAGCGAGCGCGAGGCCGCCTCGACGGCATCGGCCATCATAAGCAGGGATGTCTCGCGTGAGCGCGGGTTGGGCCCGGGATATGTGAATGGGGTAGGGTCGACCGGTGCGTCGGGCGAGGCGTTGCAGGCTTTGTAGTAGAAGTATTTGGCCTTGCCTGCTCCGTGATGTTCTGAAATGAAGTCGCGCACTGATTTTGGCAGTCGCGCCTTTTCGGCCATCTTGAGGCCGTCGGTGACATGACTTATGAGTATGCGGGCGCTTTGTTCGGGAGTGAGCGTGTCGTGGGGGTTGACGCCGTGTTGGTTTTCGGTGAAGAAAGCGGGGTTTGCCATCTTGCCTATGTCGTGGTATAATGCTCCGGCGCGTACGAGAGTCTCATTAGCCCCCATCGCGCGGGCGGCGTCGGATGCGAGATTGCTCACGCTCATGGCGTGCTGGAATGTGCCGGGGCATTTTTCGCTCAATTGACGCAGGAGAGGCTGATTGGTGTCGGCCAATTCGACCAGGGTCACGACGGAAACGAAACCAAATACACGTTCGGCAGCAAACATGATGATGTATGCCATCGATACGAGCAGGGCATTGGATGCGAGGAATACGGGCATGCGCCAGGTGAATCCGTCAAGCGAGCCGTTCATGAGCAATTCAAGCGATACATATGCGACGATATATGCTATAGCGACAAAAAATGCAGTGCGCAGCAACTGAGAGCGGCGGCTCAGCTCGCGCAGGCTGTATACGGCCACGCACGATGCGCATACCTGCAGGTAAATAAATTCGAGGGCGAATGAGGTGATAGGCGCGATGAGCATCACCGTTACCACGGATGTAAAGAGGGCCGTGCGGCCATTGAAGAATACAAGTGTGAGTATCGGCACGATTGCCAGAGGTACGATATATACTCCTCCGGGGATAAATGAGTTGAGTCCGAGGGCGAAGAGGAAGAATACGAGCACGAGTGAGAGGATAAAGGCCATCGAGCGCATGCGGGCCCAGATGACCGGCTCAATGATGGCGAGATAGCCGGCCAACAGCGCCAGGATCCCTGCCACATATAGGAATTGGCCGAGAAGCATCAGCAGGCTCGATTGGTTGGAGTGGGTGAGCCGGGCATCTATCATCGCCTCGTATGTGCGCAGGTTTGTGAAATCCTGCCCGGAGATGATGTCGCCCTTGTTGATGATGGCCTGCCCCTGCATGATGACTCCGCGGTCGGCCGTGAGTGTCTGGTATTCGTTGTCGTAGTGGCGCTTATTCTCCACGGGATCGAAGAGTATGTTGGCGCGGAGGATATTGTGGAGGTTTGCCCCGGCGAAATAGCTGTGCAGGGCCGGATCGGTGATTGCCGAATCGAGGTAAAGATATATGTCGCGCGGAGAAGTCAGGCCGGCGGTTGAACGTTCGGAGAGGATATTTTTTTCGAGGATGCGCAGGCGTTGCAGGTCGCCGCTGCGTATCTGCGACATTGTGGTGGTCTCGATCACCCCTTTTTCGTAAGCTGCGCGGATGAGTGCGCTCACCTTACGTTTCTGGTCGGCCGATTCACCATCGGGCAACAATGCTATGACAGAGTCGACCATACCTTTGTTGACGCGGTAGATAGGCACGAAATTACTGTCGAGAGTGTCCTTGGCCTGGCGCAGGGCAGCCGAGTCGGGATGGATGGGTATGTCGAAGGGGGCTATAAGCTGGGTGTAATTCCAGGGACGCCCTTCTTCGTAGATAAACTGATGGGATTGCGGATGCGGATAAAGCCATACGATCACTATCGCGACCGCAAGCATGAGGAGGATGCGTTTGAACAGATTTGAAATATTCATTTGCAATTACTGAATACGGGTAGCCGATGTTACCCCTTCGATAGTGAGAGTTTTTGCGCAGAGATCAGTAACGACGTCGGTGGATGCCACACGTACCCACAGGTCGGCGTTGAACACCTGGGCGGCCGCTTCGATATCGAGTTTACGGATATCTATGGCAAGGTGGGTGGAGATCATCTGTATCAGCTCCTGGAGTATGCCGTGGCGGTCGATACCCTCGATATGGATGTGTGCCATGAAGCGTGCTCCTGCGTTTTCCCATTTTACGGCGAGTATGCGCGGGCCGAATGCAGCCTTAAGCTTCTGCGCGTGCGGACAATCGAGAGCATGCACTTCCACGTTGCCTTCATCGTTGATGTATCCGAGCACGTCGTCGCCGGGTATCGGTGAGCAGCAGTCGCCTGTCACGAAATTGGCGTCCCCATTGTCGGATGCGTGCAGTATGTACACTTCCTTGGGGTTGATCTTAGGTTTTTCCGCAGATGCTGGTTCGCTGGCGGCCGGTGTGTCGGATTTGAGCTTGGTGATCCGTAGCAGTTTACTCAGTATACCGGCTGATTTGTCGGCTGATTCGGCCGGTTTGCGCAGAGCCTTCACGAGGAAGTCGCCGAGCATGATCTCTTCATTTCCGAGCTGGTATGCGAGTTCATCGCGGTTGGGCACATGGTATGTGCCGAGTATTTTCGATATTACAGGATTTGTATCCGGTATATTGTGTTCGGCGAGCCAGTCGCGCAGGATTTCGCGTCCGCGGGCTATGGTGGGCTGACGCAGTTTGCGCAGTGCCACGCGCAGGCGTGTCTTGGCGTGGGCTGTCACCAGGAAGTTGGCCCAGTCGGGTTGCGGAGTCTGGGATTGTGATGTGAGCACCTCTACCTGATCGCCTGAATTGAGCCGGTGGGAGAGCGGCACGAGGCGGTGGTTGACCTTACCGGCGATGCAATGGTAGCCTATCTCGGAATGCAGTGCGAATGCAGCGTCAAGCACGCTTGCGTTGGCTGGCAGCGTGATGAGTTCGCCTTTGGGGGTGAAGACCACGATTTCCGATGAGAAAAGGTTCAGCTTGAGCGTGTCCAGGAAGTCCATAGCGCTCGGCTCAGGATTGTCGAGGATGTCCTTGATAGTGCGGAGCCATGCGTTGAGTTCCGGTTCTTCCTCACCTTCACCTACCTTGTACTTCCAATGAGCTGCAAATCCTTTTTCAGCTATTTCGTCCATGCGGCGGCTGCGTATCTGTACCTCGATCCAATTACCGTCGGGGCCCATCACGGTGAGATGCAGGGCCTGGTATCCGTTGGCCTTGGGGGTCACGATCCAGTCGCGTGTTCGGTCGGGATGGAGACGGTACAGGTCAGTGATGGCCGAGTAAATGCTCCAGCAGATGCCTTTCTCCTTGGAGATGTCGTCGCAATCGAATACGATGCGCATCGCGTACAGGTCATATACTTCCTCGAAGGGCAGGTGCTTGGCTTCCATTTTGTTCCAGATGGAGTATACGGATTTGAGGCGCGCTTTAGCCTCGTATTTCAGTCCCAGCTCGTCGAGTTTCTGCTTGATGGGCAGCGAGAAGTCGGAGTAAACGGCCGAACGCTTTGCTTCGCTCTCGCGTATTTTTTGCGAAATGGACTCGTAGGCTTTCGGATGTTCGTATTTGAAGGCGAGGTCCTCAAGCTCGGTCTTGATTTCAAACAGGCCGAGGCGGTGGGCCAGCGGTGCGTATATATATAATGTCTCACCGGCTATCTTATATTGCTTGTTGGGAGCCATGGACCCGAGCGTGCGCATATTATGCAGACGGTCGGCCATCTTGATGAGCACCACGCGTATGTCTTCGCTCATGGTGAGTAGCAGCTTGCGGAAGTTTTCGGCCTGAGCTGATGCCT
>CANSGE010000054.1 GCA_947646295.1 uncultured Bacteroidales bacterium | reverse complement strand
CGCCCCATCATGGCTGCCGAAGCCGCCCGCCGGAGCGCGTGCGTGATTCTCACCTCCGACAATCCCCGCTCCGAAAATCCCGACGCCATCATCGCCGAGATGATGACGGGCCTCGACAGCGCCCAAATGGCCCGCACACTTGGCGTGACGGACCGCCGCCAGGCCATACGCACGGCATCGATGCTCGCGCGGCCGGGCGATGTGATACTCATAGCCGGCAAGGGGCACGAGACATATCAGATAATAGGCTCCGTGACCAATCACTTCGACGACCACGAAGAAATCAAGGCAGCTTTTTCCGAACGAAATCTACGATAAAAACGCAATATGCTCTATACTCTATTTGAATATCTGCAGGAAAGCGCATTCCCGGGTGCGCGTCTGATGACATATCTTACATTCCGCTCCGGAGTGGCCTTCGTGCTGGCGATGCTGATAGCCATTTTCGTGGGACGCCGCATCATCGACCGTCTCCAGCTGATGCAGGTGGGCGAAATCGTGCGCAACCTCGACCTGGAGGGCCAGACCAAGAAGACCGGCACCCCGACGATGGGGGGTGTGATCATCATCATCGGCATCGTGATACCCTGTGTGCTGGTGGGCAATCTGGGCAATGTGTACATGCTGCTGATGCTCTTCGCTACCCTGTGGCTGGGCACGCTCGGATTTCTCGACGACTATAAGAAACTCACAAAGCACAATAAAGACGGCATCAAGGGCAAATACAAGATCGTGGGCCAGCTGGGCATAGCCTGCATACTGGCCGGCACGATGTATTTCAACCCCGATATGGTGATCGTGCAGAACAGCGAGGTGATATCCGAGGAAACTTCCCGCGTGGAGGAGGTAATCTACGACACGGAGGTGACACACAGCCCCGAGACCACACTGCCTTTCGTCAAGAACAACAATTTCAACTATTCGTGGATCACATCCTGGATGGGAGCCGGCGAGATAGGCGGATGGATAGTGTTCCTGGTGATCGTGATGTTTCTGGTGACCGCCACCTCCAACGGCGCCAATCTCAACGACGGACTGGACGGTATGACCTCGGGCCTCTCGGCCGTGGCGGGCGTGGCCCTGGCCATCATGGCATATCTCGGGGGCAATGTCATCTACTCGGGCTACCTTAATATAATGTATATCCCCGACAGCGGTGAGCTGGTGGTGTATATGGCAGCCTTCATCGGCGCGCTGGTGGGCTTCCTGTGGTACAATGCCTACCCGGCGCAGGTATTCATGGGCGATACAGGCTCGCTGACTCTTGGCGGCATCATAGCCGTCTATGCCATCCTCATCCACAAGGAGCTGCTGCTGCCTATCCTCTGCGCCCTCTTCTACATCGAAGACCTCTCCGTGGCGCTCCAGGTACTGTATTTCAAAAAGACCGGCGGCAAACGCATCTTCAAGATGGCCCCGCTGCACCACCACTTCCAGAAACCCGGCAATGCCGGCATCGACGCTCTGATACAGCGCCCACTGGCAGCTATCCCCGAGGCCAAGATCGTGACCCGATTCTGGATCATCGGCATCATACTTGCAGTAGTAACATTTGTAACTCTTAAAATCCGATAATGTCTGACAACAATACACAGAAGCGCCGCATCGTAGTGCTCGGCGGCGGCGAGAGCGGCACGGGTGCCGCAATTTTAGCCAAAGATAAAGGTTTCGACGTCTTTCTGTCGGATTTCGGCGGACTATCGGAGCATTACCGCCGGATACTCACCGAAGAAAATATCGCCTTCGAGGAAGGACAGCACACGATGGAGCTGATACTCAACGCTGATGAGATCATCAAAAGCCCGGGCATCCCCGACACCGCTCCCGTAATCAAGGCTGTGCGCGACAAGAATATCCCGGTGATCAGCGAGATAGAGTTCGGCGGACGGTATACCGACGCCAAGATGGTGTGCATCACCGGATCCAACGGCAAGACCACCACGACATCACTCATATACCACATACTGCGCAGCGCTGGCATCGACGCCGGCCTGGCAGGCAACATCGGCAAGAGTCTCGCATATCAGGTGTCGCGCGACCCACATCCCGTATACGTGATAGAGCTGAGCAGCTTCCAGCTCGACAATATGTACGACTTCAAGGCCAACATAGCCGTGCTGCTCAACATCACCCCCGACCATCTCGACCGATACGACTACAAGATGCAGAATTACATCAATGCCAAATTCCGCATCCTGCAGAATATGACTCCGACCGACTCCTTCATCTACTGGAAGGACGACCCCATCGTGAGCCGTCAGCTGGAACAGATACATACGGAGGCAGCAATGTATCCTTTCGCGGAACACCGTGAGGAGGATACCGCCGCTTATATCGACGCCGAGGACAATATGATAATCAACACTCCGCGCACCTCGATGTCGATGCCGCGAGCCGACCTGGCCCTGCACGGCCTACATAATATATACAATTCGATGGCCGCCGGGCTGAGTGCCTGCCTGCTCGATATCCGCCGCGAGGATATCCGCCAGGCTCTATCGGATTTCGCCGGCGTGGAGCATCGCCTTGAGCCGGTGGCTACGATCGACGGAGTGGACTGGATCAACGATTCGAAAGCCACAAACGTCAACTCCTGCTACTACGCGCTGCAGTCGATGACCCGCCCCACGGTGCTCATCCTCGGCGGAAAGGACAAGGGCAACGACTACTCGGAAATCCTGCCTTTCGTGCGCGAGAAAGTGAAGGCAATTGTGGCCATGGGCAAGGATAATGCCAAAATCATGCAATATTTCGGTGAGAACACCGATCTCCCGATGGCCGACACACATACACTCGACGATGCCATCGAGGCCTGCCGCGGCTTTGCCAGGGCGGGCGACACAGTGCTGCTCTCGCCCTGCTGCGCCAGCTTCGACCTCTTCCATTCGTACGAAGACCGCGGCACACAATTCAAAGAAAAAGTAAAAAATCTCCTCTGAAATCATGTCTCAATCCTCTGACAGCAAAAATCCCGCACCGGAGCTGCCCGAACAGGGCCGCACCGACCACTACATCTGGGGCTCGTTCATAGCTCTGGTCATCATCTCGGTCATCGAGCTTTTCAGCGCCTCCAGCCAGGAGGTGCGCGTCGACGACATCTACGGACCCATCATCCGCCACGGCATGTTTCTGGTCATCGGGCTGGTGATCATGCTCGTACTGCAGCGCATGCACTTCAAGCGCATCTACTATCTGATACCGATATTTGTATTTGCATCGGTGGTGATGATGATGCTTGTGCTCGCGGTGGGCGTCAACGTCAACGGCGTGAAGCGCGGCATCAAGATAGCCGGCATGATGATCCTGCCGGCCGAATTTCTGAAACTGGCGGTGGCGCTCGGCATCGCATGGATACTGAGCCGCACCCAGATCAAGGGCAAACGCGACGTGACCAACGCCGGCGTGATAGCCTGCGCGGTGCTGGTGCTCGGCAGCTCGGCCCTGCTCTTCAACCAGGGCCTCACCAATACACTCCTGCTCATGGGTATCTCCATGGGCATGATGCTCGTGGGTGGCGTGAGCTGGCGCAAGCTCGGCTACGTGTTCCTGGCGTATGCCGTCATCGGTGGCGCGGCCATGATAGTGAAGGGCCTGGCGCATAAGGATGCCGGACCGACCGCCGAGGATATTGCCCTGGCGCAGATCAACGGCACCGATCCCGAATCAAGCGGCGACAAGGACAACCGTTTCGCCACATGGTCGGCCCGTATCTCCCGACACCTGCGGCTCAATAAATCGGCCGACCCCATCACCGACGAAAACAAGCAGGAGCAGCTCAGCTACATAGCGCAGGCCCATGGCGGCCTGACGGGTGTGGGCATCGGACATTCGCGCGAGACAGCGCGTCTGCCGCTCGCCTTCTCCGACTATATCTATGCGATTGTCGTCGAGGAATTAGGTGCCGTGGTGGCTATTTTCGTGCTTGTGCTCTACCTCTTCCTGCTCGGCAGGGCAGGGCGTCTTGCAATGGTGTTCAAGAGCACGCTGCCGTGCCTGCTGGTGATAGGCTGCGCACTGGTGATATGCCTGCAGGCGCTCTTCCATATCTGTATCGTGGTGGGCGTATTCCCGGTATCGGGGCAGCCCTTGCCGCTCATATCCAAAGGCGGCACATCGATCATAGCCACATGCATCGCCATCGGCGTCATGCTCTCGGCCTCGCGCTGGGCAGCCCGCTCATCCGACGGCGAGGAAACATTCCGCCGCGAGCTCAATTCGCTCCCCGACAATATCGCGACGGACAACCCCGTAAACGTAAACTGACATGGCAAAATTTGAAAGAATACTCATCAGCGGCGGTGGCACAGGCGGCCACATCTTCCCCGCTCTATCCATAGCCGCGGCTATACGCCGACGCAACCCCGACGCCAAAATCCTCTTCGTGGGCGCTCTCGGACGCATGGAGATGGAACGCGTGCCGGCGGCCGGCTACGAAATCATCGGACTCCCCGTGGCAGGTTTCGACCGCAAACGCCCTTGGCGCAACATCCCCGTGCTCTGGAAGCTCTGGAAAAGCATGCGCATGGCCCGCAAGGTCGTGCGCGACTTCAAGCCTCAGCTTGCAATCGGTGTGGGCGGATATGCTTCGGGCCCCACTCTCAAGGCGGCACAGAAAGCCGGTGTCCCCACAATGCTTCAGGAGCAGAACTCATACCCCGGTGTCACCAACAAACTGCTGGCCAAACATGCCGAGCGCATCTGCACGGCCTACCGCGATGCCGAGCATTTCTTCCCGACCGACCGCATCGTCCTCACGGGCAATCCCGTGCGCAAAGCACTGCTTGACTGCGCCATGACACCCGCCGAGGCCAAGAAATCACTCGGCTTTGACCCCACGCGCCCGCTGGTGCTCGTCGTGGGCGGCTCTTTAGGAGCACGCACCATCAACCAAAGCATCGCAGCTGCTCTTGACACCCTGCTCGACGGCAATATCCAGCTGCTCTGGCAGACAGGACGCTCAGGCGAGCAGACAGGCATCGAGGCTACCCGGGGACGCGCCGACGTCAAGGCCACACCTTTCATATCAGACATGGCCACAGCCTACCGCGCCGCCGACCTCGTGGTGAGCCGCGCCGGGGCAGGCACCATCAGCGAACTTCAGCTCCTGGGCAAGCCCACCATACTTGTGCCTTCGCCCAACGTGGCCGAAGACCATCAGCGAAAAAACGCTCTCGCACTGGCCGACCGCGGAGCTGCCGTAATGATTCTCGACGCCGATGCACACCGCGACCTCGCCCCTCAGATCATGCAACTGATGGGCCGCGACGATGCCCGACGCCACCTCAGCGAAAACATTAAACTCATGGCGCTCCCCGACGCCGACGAGAAAATCGCCGACACAGCGCTGCAAATCATCGAAAATCATCTATGAGTCTCAAAAGAGTCTACTTCATAGGCGCCGGTGGCATCGGTATGGCCGCCCTGGAGCGCTACTTCCTCTCACAAGGTATCACCGTAGCGGGATACGACCGCACACCCTCCGACCTCACCGCCGAACTTATCCGTGAAGGCGTCACCATCAGCTACACCGACTCCGTAGCCGAGGCGGTGCCCGAAGAATTCCGCACACCCTCGCCCGACACTTTAGTGGTATATACCCCCGCGGTGCCACATGACAGCGAAGTGATGACATTTTTCCGCGAAGGCGGTTTCAATCTCGTCAAACGCTCGGCGGCGCTGGGTCATATCACCAACACCTCCAAGGCAATCTGTTTCTCCGGCACACACGGCAAGACCACCACATCAGCGATGGCAGCCCATATCCTGCACAGCTCGCCCGTGGGCTGCAACGCCTTCCTCGGCGGCATCCTGCGCCGCTACAACAGCAATCTGATGCTGTCGGCCACCTCACCCTATACCGTGGCCGAGGCCGACGAGTACGACCGCTCGTTCCATCAACTGCGTCCATACATAGCCGTCGTCACAGCCACCGACCCCGACCACCTCGACATATACGGCACGGAAGAGGCCTATCTTGAGTCGTTCGCCCACTTCACCGAGCTGATACGCCCCGATGGCGCACTGCTGGTGCACATCGGCCTGAAGCTCGTGCCCCGTCCGCCCAAAGGCGTGCGCACATACACATATTCACGCACCGAAGGCGATTTCCACGCCACCAATATCCGCCGTGCCGAGGGCCGCATCACTTTCGACTTCGTCTACCCCGGAGGCAGCGTCAGCGACATTGACCTCGGCGTGCCCGTCGATATCAATATCGACAATGCCATCGCAGCTATGGCCGCCTGCTCCCTCACCGGCGAAGTGACACCCGCCGATCTGGCACAGGGCATAGCCACTTACCCCGGCGTGGAACGCCGCTTCCAGATGCACCTGCGCCAGAATCGACCCGGAGGTAAAGTCGTCATCGACGACTATGCCCATCATCCCGACGAGCTGCGGTCGAGCATCGCCTCTGTGCGGGCTCTCTACCCGGGGCGGCATCTCACTGTGGTATTCCAGCCTCACCTCTTTACGCGCACACGCGACTTCTACCGCGAGTTCGCGGCCGCGCTCTCGCAGGCCGATTCGGTGATCCTGATCGATATCTACCCCGCACGCGAGGAGCCTATACCCGGTATCACATCCGAAATCATACTCAATGAGGTCACAACAGCCGATAAAATGCTGATTTCAAAAGAAAATTTTGTAAATACACTGAAAAAACGTAACTTTGACATCCTACTGACGGCCGGCGCCGGCGATCTCAGCTTCCTCGTTCCGGAGCTGTGCCGCGAAGTCGACCCCGAATCTTGTATATGATCAACAGATATCCCATACTGGCCTGCGTGCTGTCACTGATTCTGGTGGCTTATCTCTGCTTTGCCCTCCCCGCCACGGCGAGGATGGCGCGTCAGGATAAGTTCACCGCGTGCCGTATCGACGTGGCCGACTCTCTCCATACGGGATTTGTGACCGAGCTTGAGGTATCGCAGGAATGCGGCGACATCAAGCAGTGGATCACATCACGGCGCCGCGGCGATGTGTCGATCTATGACCTCGAACGCACCCTGCGCGTCTGCGACAAGATAGAATCGGTCAATGTGGCCGTGCTCAACAACGGTTCCCTTGCCATCGAAGTCACCCCTATGGTGCCTGTGGCCCGCGTATTCGACACGCGGCAGAGCTATTACATCAATGCCGCCGGCAAACGCATATCGGCCGATCCGCGTTTCCACGTCGACGTCCCTGTGGTCGTGGGTCACTTCACCGACAGCATACGCCCCGAGCGCCTGCTGCCCCTGCTCGACTATATCGCATCGCGCCCCGAGCTCGACGCTCTGGTATCCACCGTCAAGCTCGACCGCCACGGCGACATCATCATCGTCCCCACAATCCGCGGACATGTGGTCAATTTCGGCGACACAGCCCTGGCGGCCGATAAATTCGCACGCCTGCGCACTTTCTACCGCAAGGTGCTCCCCGTGCGCGGATGGGAGACATACGATACCATCTCCGTGAAGTGGCGCGGACAAGTCGTGGCCACCAAGCGCGACAAAGCTCTGATGCAGTCGCACCTGAGCGCCGTCGTCGAGGAATTCGACGATATCGACGATCACGACACAATGATTTCACCCTTGCATACCGATTCAACAAAAACACGTCAATAACCGCTCTATATAAATGGATCCTCAATACATCGCAGCCCTCGAAATCGGCAGCTCCAAAATCAAAGGCATCGTCGCCGCAGTCGACGCCACGGCGGCAATCACCGTCCTGGCCGTCGAAGAATGTCCTACCGGCGGAAACGTACGGTATGGACGCGTGCAGAATGCCCGCGAAGTCTCCGATATGGCCGACGACATCATTCGCCGGCTCGAAAACCGTCCCGGTATCACCCCCAACCGTATTTCATCCATATTTGTCGCCAACGGCGGCCGGTCGCTCTCGTCGGCCCAGGCTGAGGCTACCATACGTCAGGGCGGCGACGCTGAGGTAACTCCGCTCACTCTCGAACGCCTCCACAAGGAAGCGCGATTCAATCTCGCCACCGATGCCGAAGTGCTCGCAATCGCTCCACGCAAATACACCACTGACGGCACCGAGGTCAAGAAAATCGTCGGATCATTCGGCAACGCCATCCACGGCGAATTTACATTCCTCACCTGCTCTCCCGAGAACGTCCGAAATCTCGACCGCGTCAAAATCACATCGCACGGCCAGGAGATACACCGCGAAGTCATCACCCGCCTGCTCGCGCAATGCGAGATGGCCCTCACCGATTCCGACCGCCAGCTCGGCTGCCTCTTCATAGACTTCGGCGCCGAGACCACAACCCTGGCCGTATTCCGCGACGGTGCACTCCAGCTCGCATCCACCCTCCCGATGGGTTCCTACAATATCACCCGCGACCTCTCCGTAGGGCTCAGCACCACCGAGGATTCAGCCGAAAATATCAAAATCAACAAAGGCATAGCCACAGCCGAGCGTATCGCACTCGAGACTCCCGACCTCGAGACTCGCGAAATCATCAATTTCGTATCGGCCCGCTCCGGCGAAATCATCGCCAATATCGTACACCGCCTGAATCAGGGCGGATTCAAGCCGGCCGACCTCCCCGGCGGCATCATCATCACCGGCGGCGGCTCGCGCCTGCGCGGATTCAACGAGATGCTCGAATCACAGACTCACATGAAGGTGCGCCCGGCTGCCGTCGACCGCAGCATACGCATGGCCGTGCCCGGCGCAATTGCTGCCGACAATTTCGACGTGATCGCTCTCGTAAAATACGCTGCGGCCCACACCGACACAAATTGCCTCACCCGCACCACCGAAACCACCCACACCGAGGTGACCGGCAATCCCGGACGCCCGATACAGCCCGGCACACGCAAGAATGTAGGGCTCGACGACCCCGACCTGCTCAAAGATGACGAAATGGACGAGGAGCTCGACCAGCCGGCCAATATCAACGGCGGAGGCGACGACCTCCCGCCACAGGGCAAAACTGCCGACGAAACACGAAAAAGTCTGCTCGAACGATTCAAAAACTGGCTACGGCCCGAAACCGACGACATCGACGAGGAAGACGACGACAACTTAGACAAATAACACACCACCAATATGGCACCCGAAGATTCCCAATATCTCGATAAATACAACACTCCCGCCGAATCGACCGAGCCCAACCGCATCATCGTGGTAGGTGTCGGAGGCGGTGGCAACAACGCTGTCGACCACATGTACCGTCAGGCTGTCGATCATGTGTCGTTCGTAGTTGTCAATACCGACCGGCAGGCGCTCATCAACTCCGCCGTGCCTCAGAAACTGCTCATTGGCCCCAACGTGACACGCGGCCGAGGAGCCGGCAACAAGCCCGAGCGCGCTCGCGAGGCCGCCGAAGAAAGCGCAGCTCAGATCGAAGCCCTCTTCAACGACGATACCGACATGGTATTCGTGACCGCCGGCATGGGCGGCGGCACCGGCACCGGAGCTGCTCCCGTAGTGGCACGCATAGCCAAGGAGCGCGGACTGCTCACAATCGGCATCGTCACCATACCTTTCCTCTTCGAAGGCATGCGCAAAATCCAGAAGGCCATCAGCGGCGCCGACGAGATGAGCAAATACGTGGACGCGATGATGATCGTCAACAACGAACGTCTAGTGGAAATTTATCCCGATTTCGAATTTGAAAGCGCTTTCGCCAAGGCCGACGATATCCTCTCGACGGCCGCAAGCTCTATCGCCGAGATCGTCACCCGCAAGGGATACATCAACCTCGACTTCAATGACGTGGACACCACACTCCGCGACGGCGGCACGGCCATCATCGCCGTCGGATACGGCGAAGGCGAGCACCGCGTATCAAAGGCCATCGAGGACGCCCTGCACTCTCCGCTGCTCAAGAATACCGACGTTCTTTCGTCGAAACGTATACTTTTCAACCTCTATTACTCGCGCGAGGCCGGCATGAAGTTCAAGGCTTCGGAGGCAAAGGAGCTCAACGATTTCATCAACCGCGTGGAAGAGGAAGTCGACGTGATCTGGGGTATCACTTACGACGAATCGCTCGGCGACAAGGTGAAATTCACCATCCTCGCATCAGGCTTCGACGTCACCATCAGCGAGACCCAGAATTTCCGCGTCAATCCTCCCGCAGCGGCTACCGGCAACGACGCTCCTATCAATACCGACATCATCGGACAGATATACGGTGCCGAGAAGGTCGAGGAAATCGTGCGCAACAAGGAGACACAGAATTACATCCTGCTCTCATCCGACTCGCTCGACGACGAATCTGAAATCGAACGCTTCGAGAAAACCCCTACCCTCGCCCGCAACAAGCGTCTGACCTCAGCCCCGGCCTCAGCCACCACCCCCGCCAAGCCGCAGGAAAGCTCCCAACAGACCGGACAGACCTCACAAGGCGAACAAGGAGGCTTCAGCATCAGCTTCGGGGAGGACGATTGAAGCTCCCCGCTCCGGAACATATCGCAACTCTGCAACGTTATATTGACATGAAGAAACTCGTAATATCAACCGGCGCAGGTATCAGCGCCGAAAGCGGTATCCGCACATTCCGCGACGCCGACGGCCTCTGGGAAAACTACCCCGTGATGGACGTCTGCAGCGCCGACGGATATATGCGCGACCCGGCTCTCGTACACCGTTTTTACAACGAGCGCCGTCATCAGCTCGCCACAGCTCAGCCAAATGCCGCCCACAAGGCCCTCGCCGAGCTTGAGCGCCTCTTCGCTGTCTATATCATCACGCAGAATGTCGATGATCTGCACGAACGCGCCGGATCTACAAATATACTGCACCTCCACGGCGAATTGATGAAAGTACGCGCCATCGACGACGACAGCCTCACATTCCGCCTCATGCCCGATGCTCTCGACACCACACCCGAAACCGTCATCGACGGTCATCGCGTGCGTCCGCACATCGTATTCTTCCAGGAAGCGGTGCCCAATTTCGAGCCGGCGACCGAGCTTGCGGCCCAGGCCGACATCTTCGTCATCATAGGCACATCGCTCGTCGTATATCCGGCGGCCGCCCTGCTGCACTATGTGCGCGCGGGCGTACCTATATATTATATAGACCCCAATCCCGCCGAGGTCCCCGCCGGGGTACATGTCATAAAAGCTAATGCAACTGAAGGCGTGGCAATCCTCGCCAAAGAATTAGAAAGATATATCTGATGGAAACTACAAGACAAGCAAAAATATCACGTCTGCTCCAGAAAGAACTAAGCGAAATCTTCCGTCAGCAGACCGCCAAAACCCATGGAGTGATCGTATCGGTGAGCGCCGTGCGCGTTTCGCCCGACCTATCTATCGCTAAAGCATACCTGTCCGTTTTCCCCTCGGAGAAAGCCGACGAACTCATGAAGTCAATCCAGGCTTCGGCCAAGACCATCCGCTATGAATTGGCCCAGCGCGTGCGGTTCCAGCTCCGTAAAACTCCCGAACTGCACTTCTATCTCGACGATTCGCTCGACTATATCGACAATATCGACCATCTCCTCGAAGAAAAATAAGTGCTCCCCCTGCGTATAGCATGGCGCTACCTGATTGCAAAAAAGTCGCATAGCGCCGTCAATATAATATCAATCGTATCTCTGGCCGGCGTGGCTGTAGCCACGGCGGCCATTGTCGTGGTTTTGTCAGTATTCAACGGCTTCACATCACTGGCCGAGCGCCAGCTATCCCGACTTGACCCCGACCTGATGGTAAGCCGAGCCGACGGACGCCCCTTCGCCGGAGCCGACTCATTGGCTGCACGCATCGCCGCACTGCCGGGCGTATCCCTCGCCATGCCTTCGCTTACCGACCGCGGACTCATAGTGGCCGACGGACGCCAGCTCCCCGTAGTATTCAAAGGGGTGACGCCCGACTACAATCAGCTTGTGGAAATCGACAGCGTAGCCATCGACGGCGCCTTTCTATGCGGTTCCGACCCCTACGGCCGCGCCATGTCGCAGCTTGCCGTAGGAGTGGCGGCCCAGCTCTCCGGAGGCCCCGCTACACTTAATCCCGAGCTGTACGTGCCACGCCGCGTGGGCCGCATCAATCCGGCCAACCCCGCCACAGCCCTATCTTCGATACCGCTGCGCGTATCGGGCGTGCTCCAGCTCGATCAGATGGACTTCGATGCCGACCATATCATCATCCCGCTTGACCGCGCACGCGAGTTGCTCGCATACGATTTCGCGGAGGCCACGGCCATCGAGGTGGCACTCGAGCCGGGTGCCACGGCACGACACCTCATCAGGGACATCAGCGAGATCGCCGGAGCCGGGTTCGACGTGCTCACGCGCCCCGAACAACACAGAGAGACATTCCGCATGATCTCGCTTGAGAAATGGGTCACCTTCATCATGCTTGCTTTCATACTGCTCATAGCGGCATTCAATATCATCTCCACTCTC
>CANSGE010000053.1 GCA_947646295.1 uncultured Bacteroidales bacterium | reverse complement strand
AAGTCCGGCATGTGCCGGACTTTTGTCATTTTACGAAAAAATGCGTAACTTTGCGCCACTAAACCAATAATGATTCAATATCATGTCCCGACCAGTAAGAGTAAGATTCGCCCCCTCACCCACGGGGCCTCTGCATATAGGCGGTGTTCGCACGGCCTTGTACAACTATTTGTTTGCCCGCAAGCATGGCGGCACGATGATACTGCGTATCGAGGATACCGACTCGCAGCGTTTCGTGCCCGGAGCTGAGGATTACATCAATGAGGCACTCGCCTGGCTCGGCATCGGTATTGATGAGGGCGTGCGCGAGGGCGGCCCCTTCGGCCCCTACAAGCAGAGCGAGCGCCGCGATATATATCGCGAGCATGTGAAGATGCTGCTCGACGCCGGCCGCGCCTACATAGCTTTCGACACACCCGAGGAGCTTGAGGCGATGCGCGCCCAGATACCCAACTTCCAGTACGACGCCCATACCCGCGACAAGATGCGCAATTCACTCACCCTCTCGGCCGAGACGGTGCAGAAACTCATCGACGACGGTAATAAATACGTGGTGCGCTTCAAGATAGAGCCGGGCCGCGATGTGGAGGTCAACGACCTGCTGCGCGGCAAAGTGGTGATCAAGAGCGACATACTCGACGATAAAGTGCTCTACAAGAGCGCCGATGACCTGCCTACATATCACCTGGCCAACATCGTGGACGATCACCTGATGGAGGTATCGCACGTGATCCGCGGTGAGGAATGGCTGCCCTCGGCTCCGCTGCATGTGCTGCTCTACGAGGCATTTGGCTGGGCCGATACGGCTCCCGAATTCGTGCACCTGCCGCTGCTGCTCAAGCCCGATGGCAAAGGCAAGCTCTCGAAGCGCGACGGCGACCGCCTGGGCTTCCCCGTATTCCCCCTCGAATGGCATGATCCCAAGTCGGGCGACATCTCATCGGGCTACCGCGAGAGCGGCTATCTGCCCGAGGCCGTGGTCAATTTCCTGGCCCTGCTCGGCTGGAATCCCGGCGACGATACCGAGGTGATGTCGATGGACGAGCTTATCTCGAAATTCTCATTCGAGCACTGCTCACGCTCGGGTGCGAAATTTGCGTTCGACAAGGGCAAATGGTTCAACCACACCTATCTGCAGCAGATCTCCGACGAGCGTCTCGCCGAACTCTTCACTCCGCTAATGGCAGCCGAGGGCGTCGACATGCAGGCCTTCTCCCCCGAATACGTGGCCAAGGCCGTGGGCACGCTCAAGAGCCGCATCAACTTCGTGAAAGACCTCGTGGAGCAGGCCCGATTCTACTTCGTGGCTCCCACCGAATACAACGCCAAGGACATCGCCAAGCGCTGGAAACCAGGCACAAGCCAGCTCATGGAACGCCTGGCCGTGATACTCGCCGGTCTCGACGACTTCTCAGCTGCCGCCGCCGAGCCGGTGGTGATGGACTGGATCAAGTCGAACGACCTGCATATGGGCAATGTGATGAACGCTTTCCGCCTCGCCGTAGTGGGCGAGTGCAAAGGCCCCCACATGTTTGAAATCACCGAAATCCTGGGTAAAGACGAAACTGTGCGCCGCCTGCGCGATGCCATCAGCCGTATCAATGAACCCTCTGTATAACGCAGGCATACACCTTTTTACAACGGCCGTAAGCCTCGGCTCGCTCCGCTCCGGAAAGCTGCGCAAGATGCGGCAGGGGTGGCGCGATGCCTGCGCCCGTATCATGGACGCACGCAGCCGTGTGGCCCCCGATGGCTACGACCTGTGGCTGCATGCCGCATCGCTGGGCGAATTCGAGCAGGGGCGTCCGCTCATCGAGCGCCTGCGCCGCGAGCGGCCCGGGGTGCGCATCCTGCTCACATTCTTCTCACCCTCGGGCTATACTGTGCGCCATGATTATCCGATGGTCGACACCGTGGCCTACCTGCCCCCCGACACTCCGCGCCATGCGGCCGCGTTTCTCGACGCCGCGCGGCCCCGGATGGCCGTATTCGTGAAATACGAATTCTGGGGCAACTACCTCGAGCAGCTGCACAGCCGCGGCATCCCCACATATATCATATCGTCGATATTCCGCCCCGGGCAGCGCTTTTTCCGCCGCGGAGGGGGCATGTTCCGCCGGATGCTCAACTGCTTCACCCGCCTCTACGTGCAGGACGAAGGCTCGCGCAAGCTCCTTGCCGACGCCGGACTCACCAATGTCACCGTGGCCGGCGATACGCGCTTTGACCGCGTGACCGATGTCATGGCCAAGACCGTCAGCCTGCCCGTGGTGGAGAAATTCTGCGCCGGAGCCGATATGGTGATGGTGGCCGGCAGCAGCTGGCAGCCCGATGAGGATGTGTACAGCCATTTTGTGGCCGAACATCCCGGCTTGCGTGTGATCATCGCGCCGCACGAATTCGACGACGCCCGTCTCAGCCGTCTGCGCGCGCGATTCGGCTCTCAGGCCGCGCTCTATAGCGAGGTGAATGCCTCCGGCCTGCTCCCCGCCGGCTGCCGTGTGCTGATCATCGACTGTTTCGGCCTCCTGAGCAGCCTCTACCGCTACGGCGACCTTGCCTACGTGGGCGGCGGATTCGGCGCCGGTATCCATAATATCAACGAGGCCGCCGTATATGGCATACCCGTGATATTCGGGCCGGAGCATCACAAATTCAAGGAAGCAGCCGACCTTATCGGCCTCGGCGGCGCATTTGAGGTGACCGACCGCGCCTCCTTCGAAAATCTGGCCGCCCGTATGCTCACCGATGCGCGTTTCCGCACCGATGCAGGCCATAAGGCCGGAGCTTACATCAAGAGCCATCTCGGCGCCACCGATCTGATATACAGCGATCTCTTTCCTGAAAAATAACACAGCCCTAACCCTGAAAAAATCTCTCCTGCCATGATAAAAGTAGGTATCTTAGACAGTATCCCCGATCTCGCCGGCCTGATACGCTTGCTCCAGAAGCATCCCGATGTAGAACTGAAGTGGGTGCATAGCCCCGGCAAAACGATGCCCGTATCCAACGCCCACTACGAGCTGTTGGGCGAATACGACGGATATTTTGTGCCCGAAGCCGATTTTTCGGCCATCGACCTCTATATAGGCGATGCCATCACCGATGAGCTGCAAAAGGCCTTCGCCGCGTCGGACCGCCTCAAGGTCATCTTCCCCACCGACCGCTTCGGCTGCCAGAACGCCCTGCCCTCGCCCAAGATACTCGGTTTGCCCGAATTCAACCGCAAAGCCCTCGTGCGCGGCGGCCGCGTGGCACTCCAGCCCGACCAGATCACCACACTTGCTGCCCTGGCCCTGATGCCGCTGGCCAAGAATCTGCTGCTCGGGGCACCCGTCTACGGCTCGCTCTCGCTCTGCGACCTCTCGGCGCGCCGCGGCGAATACGCTCCCGCCTGCGGATACCTGAGCCAATCCGATACCTATTACCTGCGCGAACAGATACTTACGTCGCTGCAGACGTCGTTCAACGCGCCGCTGCACTTCATGGCAAGCCACACGGCCGGACACATCGCCATGGCCACATTCACCATCGAATCGCGCATGAATCTCAACGACGTGAGCCAGCTCTACCACAATTTCTACGACGACCACCGGCACATCGTCATCGTGGACAATCACCCCATGCTCTCGCGCATCGTCGACGGCACGAACAAGGCCGCCGTCACCCTCAATGTCGACGCCGGCACGCTCTTTATCAGCGTGATGTTTGACTGCCGCTACAAGATAGGCTCCGCCAACATCATGCACCTGCTCAATCTGCTTTTCGGCCTCGACGAACGCACCGGATTCTGACGCATGAACGCCTGGATCACCATAGCCCTGCTCGTAGTGTCAAACGTCTTCATGACCTTTGCCTGGTACGGCCATCTGAAGCTGCAGCAGATGAAGGTCATCTCATCCACCACACCTCTGATCGTGGTCATACTCATATCGTGGGGCATAGCTTTGGCCGAATACTGCTGCATGGTGCCGGCCAACCGCATCGGCTTCCAGGGCAACGGCGGCGCCTTCACACTGCCCCAGCTCAAAGTGATGCAGGAAGCCATCACGCTGGTGATATTCACCATCTTCACAGTAGTATTTTTCCGCGGCGAATCCCTCCACTGGAATCACCTCGCCGCATTCCTCTGTCTCCTCGCCGCCGTCTATTTCGTATTCATGAAATAGACGGAAGTTTTTTGTTGCATTTTTTGCTGCATCAAAATTTTTCATTAAATTTGCGCAATCGGATGTCAGGTACATCCATTTTTAACATACTGAAAGCGTTTACTTGACACTTCAGTTCTGACGTCTTGGAACTTCGCAACTTCCCAAAAAGTCTTTGTCAGAACAGGAGCAATGGTAGATGCCTCATGGATATGTAACTCCGTCCGCAAGCACCGTATCCCATATTATGGGATAATGGTGTTTTGCGAATACTTGCATATTTGCGTAGGTCTCTGCATTGCTTCGTTCCCTAAAGACTGGCTTTGCGAAGGCCTCAAGACGTGGGAACGAAAAAGCAAGCACAGACCTTACGCTTTTTTTTGTGCCATAAGGCACGCACTCACAATAACTTGCCGATGAGATAGGTCCGGAGGCAGCCGCAACTATACCTCCTATGGACATCTCGCCTCCACATTCACGCTACGGCAATTCACAATCACTTCCGACTACAACTGATCAGGCCCCGCCATACCGGCGCAGGGCCTTGTACTCATTCTGCTTATTCTAATAAATCAATCTCAAATCATTTATTCAATGTTAAAAAAACTATTTCTACTGTTGCTGTTGGCCGGTGTCTGGCTGCCGCAACGTGCGCACGCTCTTGTAGCTTTTACATATGAGGGCGTGAAGTATTACTACGAAAGTGGGGCTGTCTGGACCTACCATGGGTCCACCATGAATAAACCCGGTAATAGTATAGACGGAGCACTTAACTTGCCCGATTCTGTGCCATATGAGGGCGTCATGTATCCGCTGACTAAAATAGGCTCCTTTGGTTTTACTAATAATAAGCTCCTCACCTCAGTAAGGTTCCCTGCAACCCTCATCACTATAGAATCGTACGCTTTTGATGGCTGTTACAATGTTACGACTCTGGAGTATCCCACACCGTGGAATATACAGAGCATACAAAGCATGCCCTCTGTAGGGTCTAAGTATGATTTTGTATTTAGCAATCCCAAGCTTGTAGTTACGGGCCTTAGCACCGCGAAGAGAGTTCTCGTTCCATCTACATGTAGTTACAGCAGCTCTAATGCGATGAAATGGGATGTCGATAAAGGCTTGGTAGAGGTCGATGGCTGCTTCTATAGCGACGACATGACCATACTCTACTTTGTTCCTGCCACCCAAGAAGGTGTCTTTGAAGTGCCCTACGGCGTCACTACCATCGGACCGCGGGCTTTTTACAAGTGCACTGAGATCACCGGTGTGACTATTCCTTCCACGGTGACCTCCATAGGCGATTATGCTTTCAGCGCATGTGACAAGCTGCAGTTTATCGACTTTTCAAATGCCCGGACCAGCTTGGGCGAACGTGCGCTCTCCGTGTGTCCCGCCTTGACGGATGTCCGCAATTTTTCCAATCTCACCTCTATCGGAGATTTTGCATTTTACAACTCTGACAATATCGTTTGGCCGGAATATATCAAGTTTAATTGTATCACATCAATAGGTAGCTATCAATTTCTACGCGGGAAAGTCAAAGGCTTTGACTTTCCCAAGACATTGACTACTATTGGGAATGGATACTACTTTTACTACTCGTCTGGAAATTCGTATCCTACCTCAACCACTCCGAGCCATGTTGCCTATCATTATTTTAAGTTTTCGGTCGCGGCTACTGAATCATCCCTGATAAAATCCGTAGAGTACTACGATGGTTATGGTCATATCTTGGCAGGAAAAGCCTATAAGGAAATATGGCCTGAGGTGTTTGATAATGGCACAACGATCAGCTACCGACCTGGCTACATCCCGCACTATATCTATCCTGCCGGCTCTGTAGTGACTCGAGATGCTGTATACAACAGTGACATGACCGAGCTCCTATCAGTGGCCAATGTCGATGGCACATTCACCATCCCGGCATCGGTAAAGACTATCCGTCCCGGAGCTTTTGACCGCTGCCGCCTGCTCACAGGTCTTTATGTAGAAGATTCAGATGAGGCCTTGGTGTTCCCGGCCAATATGTTCCCCGAAGCACCCATCACATCTTTATATATGGGCCGCTCATGGCAATATGACGGTGAGGGTGCCATGCTCTCAGGGCTCCAGGAAGTAGTGCTCGGCCCCTCCGTGAAATCGATCCCGGTCGATGCTTTCCTTGGCTGCTCGGCTTTGACGTCCATTTCGCTCCCGGCATCTGTATCATCGATCGGTGCCAAAGCCTTCGGCGGCTGCCCCGATATCGAGACTGTGGATATCTACTCGCTCTCCACACCTTACATCACAGAGAATACTTTTGAGGCCTCTGTCTACGAAAATGCGGCCTTCACCTATCCCTCAGCCGCTGCCGGCGCTTATATGAGCCGCTACAACAATTGGTACCGCTTCGCACATGCCGAGACTTCCTTCAATCAGGAGCTGCCGGCGGAGACTTTCGAAGCCGATGGCTTTGCATACAAATACCTTTCGGATGACGAAATCACCATTGTGTATGCCGACAGCTATCAGTCGCTTACTGAGGTAGTGATACCCTCGGTCATCACTATTGAGCTCGAGCCGGTCGTCAATCCCGATGATCCCGAAGGCGACCCCTACATCCCCACAAAGGATCTTACCGTAGTAGCCATAGCCGACAAGGCCTTCGCGGCTTGTGAGAATATCACATCCGTCACTATCCCTGCTACAGTGCGCTCCATCGGCACGATAGCCTTCGAGGGTTGTACCGCTCTTGCTTCGGTAAACCTCGGCGAAAATCTTGAGAAAATCGGCGAAGCCGCTTTCCGCAATTGCTCGAGCCTCGCATCTGTGGCTATCCCCGCCGGCGTGACTGAGATTCCGGCCACGGCCTTCGAAAGCTGCACCGCTCTCGCATCCGTCGACTTCCTCGGTGATGTCACCTCGATCGGTGCATCGGCATTTGCAAACACCGGCCTCACCTCCGTGGATCTGCCCGCCGTGTCAGTGATTGGCCGCACTGCCTTCAATGACTGTACTGCTCTCAAGAATGCTACTATCGGCTCAACTCTCACAGCTATCCATCCTTTCGCCTTTGAGAATGTGGCGCTCACCGCGATCACTCTCACCGGTAAGAATGCAGCCATCGGCGAAGACGCCTTCTGCAACAATACTGCTCTGAAAACAGTAGCCCTCGGCGATGGTATCGCATCAGTGGGAGCGCGTGCTTTCAGCGGCAACTCCAAGCTCACGACTGTCTCTATCGGTAAAGATATTGAGTGTGTAGGCGACTCGGCATTCGTCGGCACTGCTATCAGCACGCTTAATTTTGTCAAGGATGGCGCCCTTAAGGAAATAGGTGTCCAAGCCTTCCTGAATTTGCGCATCCGCAGCGGTATCCTTGATCTCCCTGACAATCTCGAGAAGATAGGCGACGGAGCCTTCTTCTATGCACGTAGGTACGACAAGATTGTCCTCCCTGCCAATGAGCGTCTTGTGATCGGTAAAGAGGCATTTGCATCCGCTCAGGGCATCACTTCGCTTGAATTCCCGGTAAAGGTCAATACCATCGGCGAGGGTGCATTCAAGGACGCTTCGAACCTTGTTAGTGTCGATATCAAGGCCGATACGATCAAGGCGGAAGCCTTTGCCAATTCGAAATTGCTCGCGTCGGCAACCGTGACAGGCGAGGGTAGCCTCGGTTCGCTGGCTTTCAACGCTTGCCCGGTACTTACAGATGTAATGCTCGACATCCCCGTGCTTGAGAGCAAGGCTCTCTATGTCAAGACTGCTTCGGTAGCTTCTACGCTGGCTTCAGTAGTCATGACTGACAAGGTGACCCAGGTGGCCGACAGTGCGTTTATGGACAACGCGGCCCTGGTAGATGTCAAATTTGGCAAAGGCCTCGAATATGTAGGCCAATATGCATTTGCCAATTGCAATCTCGACTCGCTTGTCTTCCCCTCGGCCGAGCAGCCCGATCCCAAGATCATTGTCGACTCTTATGCTTTCACAGGTGTCAATAAATTGAAGCACGTGTCGCTGGGCAATCGTACAGCCGAATTGAAGAAAAATGCGTCCATTACCATAACTCCCAGCTCCAACGCTACTGAGACAATAGATCTCGGCTCCACCATCACAGCTATCCCCGATGGCTCGATTGGAGTCAACAAATATCAATATGGTTATCAAACTATTTATCTTAAGAAATTAGTCATCCCGCCATCTGTGCAATCTGTGGGGACATGCTGGTTTTATGTGGATACTATCATGTTTCCGTATGCAGAGGAGACTGTAACGTTGAAATCCACATATATTAGTGCCAAAACAATGAGCATTGACCGTAAGTACTCATTCAGTTTAAGCACATCCTCTGTGGTGTCGAATCTGATTTTTGGCGATACAAAAGAGGCTGAAATCAATGTAAGTAATGTTTGGCGTAACGGAGCATCAACTGTGCATATCGGTGCAGCTGTCAAGAGTATATCGTCTTTAACTGTCAAGAGTATCACATTTGACGAAGGTGTAGAATCAATCTCATCATTGAGTTTGGGCTATACACATACAGAGCCGTATGCCTCCACTTATAGCCCATATTCAGGTAAGGCGATTCGTTTCCCGGCCAGCTTGAAATCTCTTGGTAAAGTCACATACGTATATGGTACAAAGCCCTCGGAGATCATCTTTACCGATGGAGAAGAACCGATAATGATTGACAATGCAGCCTTTGCAGATCTTCAGGATAATCTTAAGTCATTCTATCTCGGACGCAATATCGAGGGCCTTGGCGGAGCTGAGCCTCCCACACTCGAGGGCGCTCCCTTGCTTGAAACTCTCGTGGTGGGCGACGGTGTTACACGTGTCAACGACAATATGTTCAAGGGCTGTACTGCTCTCAAACATGCTCTCATGAGCGACTATGTGACCGAAATCGGCGAAAATGCGTTCAATGGCTGCACCGGCCTTGATGTGCTCTCGATCTCGGCTAACGTCAAGACTATCGGCGACAATGCTTACGCAGATTGTGACCACTTCAACCGCATCGTAGCCCGCGGCACAGTGCCCGCCGAAGGTTATGCGGGATTCGGTCAGGTCGTCGAGAAAAATGTGCCTCTCTACGTCCCCGCCCAGGCTTACGACGACTATTGCGATTCTGACCTCTTCTGGGCCTTTGAAAAAATTGAGACTTTCGGCGGAAATGTCATCAAGGATGTCGAGACCGATGCGGAGATTGTGGATGCCGAGGCAGGTACTACACACAATATCCCCGATATGTTTAATGTGACGCTCTCTATTATAGATGAAGAGGACTTCAGACCCATCGAGCGTCAGGCGCCTCGTGCGGCAAAGGCAGCGCGCCGTGCTCCCGAAAATGCACCTTATACATCGGAGTTGCACTGGTTTGCGCCCACTCCCGAAATCGCTTCGGTCGATGCCAACGGTGTAGTGACCGTCAACAAGACCGAGCCCGCCGAGATATGGGTATACGCTCTCGACGGATCCGATAAGAAAGCTGTGATCCGTGTCAACAATCCGGCCATCATCCTCGGCGACATCAATGGCGACAAGATCGTCGATTCGACCGACCTCAATATGCTCATCGAGCACGTAGTATCACCCGATGATACCACTGTGAAGCTCAATGTGGCTGATATGAATTCCGACGGTGTGCTTGACTCTACCGATATCAATATGCTTATCGAAAAGATAATCAACGAAAATGAATAAAATGATGAAAAAATCCATATTCAGCAAATTTGCTATCCTTGCCGCCGTGGCTTGCATGCCGGCCGTGGCGATGGCCGACGACAGCGAGTACTTCCACGTCCCCAATGTGCAGCTCAACGATAAAGGCGAGGGCACTGTGGAGGTGTATCTCAATACCGCAAGTGACAAGGTGAATGCATTTGACCTCAATATCTATCTCCCCGGTGGATGCGTGATTGAGAAAAACAGCCGCGGCAAGTATGTATTCACCCATGGCGACGAGGAAATCCTGGGCGACCGTAGCACCCAGTGCACCTACTATGAGAAAAAAGACCCTCCGTATTTCCGCATAGTGGATGTCTCTGTCGCAGGCGACTACATCCTGCCCGGCGACCATATGGTATTCAAATTCAATATCACCGCTCCCGAGGGCTACGATACTGCCGAAGAAGGTCATCTTGGCGAAATCTGTATCGGCGGTACCACAAGTGATCCCGTGAGCCGTCACCCGGCCGACGCCTACTTCACAGTGATACCCTACGATTCCTCAACCTCAGGCATCGGCAATGTAATGGTAGATGCCGCCGGCGAAGAGGAAGAGACGATCTTCGACCTGATGGGACGCAAATACAATCGCCCGCTGCTTCCCGGTGTTTACATCATCAACGGCCAAAAAGTTGCCGTGACCGAATGATCATCACCACCTGATACCCCGCCACCCGGCCGCCCCGCGAGCCGGGTGGCGTCTTTTCCAAGCTTTTTTCAACGCACCGGATACAATCCTGTTTGGCTTTATTATGAAATATTTGTAACTTTGCCATATTATCATCGCTATATTAAACAATCCTATGACTATGGAGGAAAGTAAACTTTTTGCGTCCTTGCACGATTACCTTGATGCTCTGATGGCGGACAAGGAGACTGAGTGTGTAGAGTTTAAACATGGCAAGGGTGGATTTCCCGTAAAAGGAGTCAAGGAAACCTATTCATCCTTTGCCAACACAGAGGGTGGTGTAATAGTAATCGGCATTAAGGAAAAAGAAGGTAAATTTTATCCCGAGGGGCTTACGGAAGAAAAGATCTACGAATATGAAAAGATTTTATGGGATACCATAAATGACCAAAATCAAGTAAGCCGCAATCTCCTCACCAATGACGATGTGATAAAGGGAGAGTATGAAGGGAATCACTTTATTCTGATTTCTGTGCCACGCGCTTCTCGAGAAGAGCGTCCCATATATATAGGTCAGAACATTCTGCGCGGGACTTATAGGAGGAACGATAGTGGCGATTATCTGTGCAAAGAATGGGAAGTTTCCCTTATGCTTTCTGAACGGCGCCCTGATTTAGCTATGGACTATGAGATTCTTGAAGGTTATACTATCGACGATATAGACCCGGAGTCTCTGCGTGCTTATCGTCAACTCTTTGTGAGCTTGAAACCCTCACATGCGTGGGCTGCTGACAATGATTTGGATTTGTTACGCCATTTAAAAGCTTATCGTAAAGACCGAAAGAGCGGAAAGGAAGGATTGACTTTGGCCGGGCTGTTGATGTTTGGCAAATATGATTCGATCATAGAGGTTTTACCTCAATATATGATAGATTACAGAGAGTATCGACCTGGTCAGGAGCGGTGGAGTGACAGAATATTTAGTGATGGTTCATGGGAAGCCAATCTTTTTCAAGTTTATAGACGCTTGCTTCCAAAATTACAAAGCTTTCTGCCAACTCCTTTCAAACTTGATGGGAATATCAGACAAGATGAAACAAAAATTCATAAGGGCTTGCGTGAAGCTTTTGTCAATTTTTGCGTGCATGCGCTTTATCAGAGTGATACTAAACTAATAATTCGAAAACGTCCGACTGAAATCATATTCTCAAACCCGGGTACAATGCTTGTTTCTAAGGAGCAGTTCTATAGCGGAGGTTATACAGTGTGTAGAAATCCGTCCATACAGACGATGTTTACTCTGATAGGTATTGCAGAAAAAGCAGGTAGTGGATCCGATACTATTATGCAAGGTTGGAAAGAAGCTAATTTCAGAATGCCAATAATTTCTGAAAAGGGCGAACCTAATAGAGTGGAATTACTGCTTCCTCTCGAGTCAGTATTATCGGATGAGATTGAGTTGCAACTATATCACTTGTTTGGAGAAAGAAGTAGAAGATTGTCGTCTAATGAATTGCTGACGATGGCGATGGCTCTCACTATGCCTCACGTATCAAATTCGATTTTACAACATTCGCTTGAACTGCATCCGACCGACATCACTGCGTTGCTTAGAGGGCTTTGCAGCCAGGGCCTATTAATATCTTCTGGCTTTGGTAGAGGAACGGTTTATTCAGTAAACGACAACTTTAAGCAATGGGGCGAGAATGTTGACGCAGTAAAAACTAGTGAGCTTGAGTCGGCATGTGAGACTGATAACTTAGGCGGTTTATTCGCAAGTAACGTTGCAAGTAACGTTGCAAGTAATGTTGCAAGTAATGTTGCAAGTAATGTTGCAAGTAACGTTGCAAGTAATGTTGCAAGCCAACGACGAAACAGACGGGACTACAAAGAGTTGTGTCGCCTTATTAGAGAATGTTGTAGAACGTGGA
>CANSGE010000052.1 GCA_947646295.1 uncultured Bacteroidales bacterium | reverse complement strand
CTCTCTTTTTCCGGGCAGCTTGCCACTTCTACGCCTGCTTATCTTAAAAAAATACTATCTTTGCGCAATTCTCACCTTTTTTAGCTACCTTTGTCCAAATTTTTCATAAGAATATATGCCTACAGTTTCAGAACGCGGGCGCGAAATGCCTTCGTCGCCCATCCGACGTCTGGTGCATCTGGCCAATGAAGCCGAAGCGCGGGGCACCAAAGTCTTCCGCCTCAATATCGGCCAGCCCGACGTCCCCACCCCTCCTGCCGCAATCGAAGCATTGCGGCACATCGACCGCAAAGTACTTGAATACAGCCCCTCCGAAGGGTTGCTCTCCCTCCGCCGCAAGCTCCGCGACTATTACAAGACTTACAATATCGACGTCGACGTCGACGACATAATCATCACCACCGGTGGATCAGAAGCCGTACTTTTCGCCTTCATGGCCTGTCTCGATCCCGGCGACGAAATCATCGTGCCCGAGCCCGCCTATGCCAACTATATGGCATTTGCCATCTCGGCCGGTGCCAAGATCGTCACCATACCATCCAGCATTGACGACGGCTTCGAACTTCCCCCCGTCGAAAAATTCGAGGAGCTCATCACACCCCGCACCAAGGGCATCCTCATCTGCAATCCCAACAACCCCACCGGCTATCTCTACACAATGAAAGAGATGCTGCAGATCCGCGACTTGGTCAAAAAGCACGACCTCTTCCTCTTCTCCGACGAAGTATACCGCGAGTTCTGCTACACCGGCGCACCATACATCTCGGCCTTCCATCTCCCCGACATCGAGGAGCAAGTCGTCCTCATCGACTCCGTATCAAAGCGCTACAACGAGTGCGGCATCCGCATCGGAGCACTCATCACCAAGCACAAGGAGCTCAAGCAGAACGTCATGAAATTCTGCCAGGCACGCCTCAGTCCCCCGCTTTTAGGCCAGATTGTAGCCGAAGCATCGATTGACACCCCCAAGGAATACATGCTTGAGACCTACAACGAATACGTCGAACGCCGTAAGTTCCTCGTCGACCGTCTCAACAAGATTCCCGGTTGCTACACCCCCATCCCCATGGGAGCATTCTACACCGTGGTGCGCCTCCCGGTCGACGACGCCGACAAATTCTGCCGCTGGTGTCTCACCGATTTCTCCCACGAAGGACGCACCGTCTTCATGGCCCCCGCATCAGGCTTCTACACCACACCCGGCATGGGACACGACGAAGTCCGCATGGCCTACGTGCTCAATCGCAGCGACCTCAGCGAAGCCATGGACGTCCTCGCACACGCATTAGAAGCATATCCCGGAAAAACTACGAAATGAAACTAAAATTCATCACATTAGCTATCACTTCACTTGCAGCTGCGCTCAGCGCCGCCGCCGAAAACCAGTACATCCCTAAAATCGGCGGCGTCATCCGCGCACGCTACGAACAGTCATTCGAAGACGGCCGCAGCCGCTTTCAGGTTCGCAACGCCCGCGTCAACCTCACCGGTCGCATCGCCAATCCTATCGAATACTACCTCCAGGCCGACCTCTGCGACCGCGGATCCATGAAGTTTCTCGACGGCTGGGTACGCTTCACGCCGCTCGACGGATTCAAGATCCAGGCCGGTCAATTCCGAATGCCGTTCGGCACCGATACATTCCGAGGCCCGGCCAACTATATCTTCTCCAACCGTAGCTTCATCGGCCGCGACCTCTGCAACTACCGTGCCGTCGGCCTGCAGCTCTCCTACACCCTCCCCCGATTTCCCCTCACCGTGCAGGCCGGCATGTTCAATCCCGGCACCATCACCGACCACACTCCCTGGACTCACGACAAAGCATACTCCGGCAAAGCCACCGCTAAATTCGGCGACTTCTCCATCTCCGCCGGCGCCATGAGCGTCATCCCCGACTCCGTGCGCATGAATCTTCTCGGCGCCTCTGTCACATACACCCATGGACGCTTCCTGGCCGAGGCCGAATACCTCAACGAGCATTACACCGGCGACCAGTTCAATACCTGCCACGGCGTCAACGTCTTTGCCGACTACCACATGCCCGTCAAATGGGGCGTATTCAATCAATTCTCCACCCAGGCACGCTTCGACGTCCGCACAGCCTACTCCAACGGCATACCCGACGACGCCAACATCCTCACCACCACTGCCCCTCCCGCGCGACGCATCACCATCGGAGCCACACTCTCATACCTCAAGCTCCCACTACGGTGCGACCTGCGACTCAACATCGAGAAATACTTTTACAGCCAGGAATACATATCCACCGAGCGCGGCGACAAGCTCTGCGCCGAAATAATTCTTAAATTCTGATGAAATTCGTATCATGGAACGTCAATGGCCTCCGCGCTGTCGTCTCCAAAGGCTTTGAAGACATATTCCGCAGCTTCGATGCCGACTGCGTCTGCCTTCAGGAGACAAAGCTCCAGGCCGGACAGATCGACCTCGACTTCGAAGGCTACCGGGCCCACTACGACTATGCCGAGCGCAAAGGCTACTCCGGCACAGTCACATTCACCCGCGCCATTCCCGCCACGGTCAGCAAAGGTATAGGCTACCCCGAGCACGACCGCGAAGGCCGCGCCGTCACACTCGACCTCGGCGAATTCTATCTGGTGAACGTCTACACCCCCAATTCGCAGAACGAGCTCACCCGTCTTGCCTACCGGCTCGAGTGGGAGCGCGATTTCGCCGACTATGTCAAGCGCCTCGATGCCGTGAAACCGGTCATCATCTGCGGCGACCTCAACGTCGCACATCAGGAAATCGACCTCACCAACCCCTCGCGCAACCGCCGCAGCGCCGGATTCACCGACGAAGAGCGCTCCGCGCTCTCCTCCTTGCTCGCGCGCGGATTCGTCGACTCTTTCCGTTACCTCCACCCCGACACCACACAAGCCTACTCCTGGTGGAGCTATCGTGCCAACAGCCGCGCCCGCAACGTAGGCTGGCGTATCGATTACTTCCTCGTCTCCGAGCGCATCGCCTCACGCATCACACGCGCCGAGATTCTCAGCGATATCCTCGGATCCGACCACTGCCCCGTACTTCTCGAAATCATCTGATCACCGAATACCCCGGGCGCGGCCGCTACCCTTTGGCGGGGCAGCGGCCGCGCCGTTTTTCGATATCTATAGTCAGGCTTGAATAGTCCTTGTTTTCCGATCAATTTGTATCACTGTCCTGCGCCATATCCATAGCCATATAGTGACGGTCAGGATGGTC
The DNA here is from genome assembly GCA_947646295.1 of uncultured Bacteroidales bacterium. Classification (GTDB taxonomy): domain Bacteria; phylum Bacteroidota; class Bacteroidia; order Bacteroidales; family Muribaculaceae; genus CAG-873. The sequence goes on along the minus strand of CANSGE010000052.1, from coordinate 9,276 downwards.
GCATGCGGGGCATTTATCAGGAGGAGTCAGGCCCTCATGGATATATCCGCACACCAGGCACTGCCACTTGATAGGAGTATCGCGCTTCCAGATTGTACCGGCACGCAGCTGCTCCAGATAGGTCGAATAGCGGTCGTGGTGATATTTCTCCACTGTGCCGATTGCCTCAAAATGTGCGGCGATATCATCAAATCCTTCCTCGCGCGCCACCTTGGCGGCCTCAGCGTAGTATTCATATCCATCCACACTTTCCTCGCGGATGGCGATTTCAAGGTTCTGCTCGGTGGTAGTGCCCTTTACATATCCGGCGTCCACAGATGCCGTGCAAGTCACCTCCCCGCCCTCAAGCATCTTGAGAAACACCTTGGCATGATGAAGTTCATTGTTTGCCGATTGGCGGAAAGCCACGCCGATAGGGTAATACTGTTCCTTATCAGCAGTCTGAGCATAGTAGGTATATCGGGCATACGCCTGGCACTCGGCCATATACGAATTCACGATATACTGTTCGGTTCGAGTCCCTTTCAGGCTCTTGGTTGGAGTTGTAGCCATAGTTAATTTGAATTACTGTTTTCCTATAACAACAACTCCACACCGATTCTGTTCAGTCTTTCTCCGACATTATAGCCCCTACGTCGACCTTTCCCCGGATGTACACAAAATTACATTCTTTGGCGCTCACGTTGTAGATGAGCAGATCCTCTATGAAATCGCCTTCATTTTCGGGTACACGCCCGTACATCGACGTATGCTCGCCATCGTCATTCGACTCCAGCAGCAATTCAAACTGGCGTGCCTCCACTATCGAATCACACAAAGCACGCACTTGCGGCACCGACGAAGCTTCCTCACAAGTCATCACATCGATACTCTTGATATCCTTCACGTACTTGGCGTAATCCTTGTCATCCGACATCGCCATGCCCGTCCCCGCGAGCTTCATCATCGCCGGCCCGATATATACAGTCGTCACACCGGGCAGATTCGATACATCCTTGAAGATCTTACCCTGTGAGATACATGACGGAGCCATGAAGATACACAGGAGAGAGAGTGTGATAGTTGTTAGTATCTTTTTCATAATCGTATATAGGTTTGGGTAATTATTTTACATCATATTCGCAGTTTCAAAGACTGCTTATTGTTCTATCTATCGCTTTATCCACGCTCTCCATCGCCAGATCCGACGAGCGTGACACCTGAGCCGACGAAGCAGCCAAAGTGCGGTGCAGCAGCCGCATCACATCCCCGGCTATCCGCGCAGCCTCCGCCGAATCAGCCACTTCCGCATAACTTTCATCCGCTACGCTCTGAGGCTCTGCTTCCGCAGCGACCCTTTTCATCGGGGGCTGCTTTTTCTCAGTTATCGCCGGGGGAGCTGCCACAGCCTCGTCTACCCGCTGCGCAGACACCGGCTCTACCCGAGCCGCCTCCGGCTCAAAGACCTCAGCTATTACCGGAGCTTCAGTATCAAGCTCAGGCATGCTCAGCAAAGGCAATACCAGCACCGCGGCCACAGCAGCCGCCACAGCGGCCGATCCCCATATGAGGAGCTTGTCACGCAGGCGCATTTTGCTGCTCCGCCCGCATGTGCGTGCCACAATCCGTGCCTCAAGATCATCCGGCGGAGTCGGGAGAGCCCCTGCACGGCTTTCAGCCAGCGCGCGGAACATCGCCGCATCAGCGGCATATTCCTCAGGCACGTCCTCACAAGCCGCAAAGTAATCCATCAGAGTGTCTTCCTGCTCAGGAGAAGTCTCACCTTCATAGTAGAGCTCCAGGAGCCTGCCGATGCCGTCGGGGAGTATATCGTGTCTATCAGTCATCATTTTATTAGCTTTGTATAAATCTCTTTAATCTTTTTGCGCGAGAGCGAGAGCAGCTGCCGCACATTGTCCTTCGTATATCCGGTGAGCGCTGCCACCTCCTCCACATCACGGCCATCCAGGGCCGTGAGCCGGATTACGGTGCGCTGTCCCGGTGGCAGAGAGTCGATGATGCTCATGAGAGCCTCCACACCATCCTCCGCCGCGTCACACGAGGGAGGGTCGGCCACAGCATCGAGCGTCACCGTAGGAGAGTCCCGGCGGATGGCATCTATAGCGCATCGGCGCAGCACAGTCATCGCATATGCTTCCATCGAACGCACCCCGTCAAGCAGCTCGCGCTTTTCCCACAGATGCTCCATCGCTTCCTGCACCACGTCGGAGGCATCATCGGCATTTCCGATGATTTTCACCGCCACGGCATACATTTGCCGGTAGAGCGGGACGATGCGTTGTCTGAATTCTTTGCTGTCCATACACCTATATGACGCGAAAAGCGCCCGCGCTGTGACACGGACGCCTCGATTATTTTCATTTTTGACTTATATCTTGCTGATTGACAGCTGCTACATCTTGCTGAAAAACTCGTCGAACACCTTGATCATATCCGCATGGTCTTTCAGCGAAGCTGTTTCGCGCACCGAGTGCATGGCCCATATGGCCGCACCCACATCCACACCTCGCAGCGGTATCTGCGAAGTCAGTATATTGCCCAGTGTCGAGCCGCCTGCCATGTCGGAGTGGTTCACAAAGTACTGGCAATTGACTCCCGCACGCTCGCAGAGATTTGCAAACACAGCTGCCGAATCGGCATCCGTCATATACTTGCAGTTGGCGTTGATCTTTATCACAGGGCCGCCGCCGAGCACGGGATGATTCGTCGGATCATGCTTCTCCGGATAGTTGGGATGCAGTCCGTGGGCATCGTCCGCCGAGATCATGAATGAAGCGGCCACGGCGCGCATATAGTCATCGTCGCCACCGCCGGTAGCTATGATGATACGCCGCAGGATATAGTCCAATATCGGTGAGGCCGCTCCCTGCTTAGTGCCCGAGCCGGTTTCCTCGTTGTCGAAAATAGCCATCACACGCGTAGCTGAGTCATCAGCATCAGCCTTGTCAAGCAAGGCGCACATAGCTGCGTGCGCCATCGACAGATCATCGATGCGGCCCGACGTGATATAGTCGGCGTTGAGCCCCACCACACTCGCGCGGGTCGTGTCATAGAGCGAGAGATCATAGTCCAGAATAGCCTCCGGCGAGATACCCAGCTTTTCAGCCACCATACGCCGCACCAGCCCCTTGGCCTGATCCTTGTCGGCCACATGTCCAAGCACGGGGAGCATATCCTTCTGTCGCGAGAGCGGATTACCTTCGTTCACCGCACGGTTGAAGTGGATGGCCAGATGCGGTATCGTGAGCAGGTGACGGTCAAACCGCACCAGGCGATGGCCCGGATTGAGCGGATCAGCCGAGCGCACCACCACTCGTCCCGCGAGCGAGAGCGGACGGTCAAACCATGTATACAGTATCGGTCCGCCATATACCTCCGTATTGAGCTTCACGATATTGCCCTCGCACAGCATCTCGCACTCAGGTTTCACGCGGAAGCCCGGCGAATCACTGTGAGCCGAGATGATTTTGAAACTCGGATTGGCCATATCACTCCCCGCCACGAAGGCAAAGATAGCCGAGCCATTCTTCGTCACATAATATCGGCCCGAAGGTTTGATTTCCCACTTCTCGCGCATGTCCAGCTCCACGAATCCGTGAGCCTTCAGATTCTGCGATATGGTCTCCACGGCCCAGAAATTCACAGGCGAAGCGTCGAGAAAGGCCGCCAGGTCTTTATAATTCTCCATAATATATATGGTTTAGCGGGCGCATCACATTGCAGAGTGTCTGGGCCCAATATGAGGTAAAATCTTCATATACGGCTGCCACGGCCTCCTCGATGAGGTCTTCGGGCGCATCACGTACCGTTTCCAGGAAATTGTAGAATACCTGGAAGAGGTCGGCGAGATTCTCCGCGATGCTCGCCCCTATGGGCGTGTCGCTGTATTTCATATCCTGCTCGAATACCTCCAGATACGTATCATCCTCACCCAAGATCATTTCCAAGGTGCGGCGCACGGAGTCATAGTAGTCTTCCTCCAGGGCACCGTCGATGTAAGCCGCATCTATCAGCGCATCCGGCTTCAGGTCGGCCGCCGCTATATATATGCGGGGCAGCAGGCGCACCACTGAGGCGAGGAAATCGTGGCGCTCGCCGTCGCGGGCGTGCTCCACGGCTGCGCAATATTCATTGCACAGAGCTATGAAGGCGAGTGTATTATTGGTCATTGTTTCGGTAAAGTTTATGATCGGCGATGTATTTTGCCACTCCCTGCGGCACGAAATAGTCGATTTTGCGACCCTTGGCCACTGCATTGCGCACAAAAGTGCTTGAAATATTTACCAGCGGGGCGTCCACCAGCACCATACCGTCGGCATCCGTGTACGACACCGGATAGCCCTGCCGCGGATACACTATCACGCCATAGTCATCAAGGATACGCTGATAGTCTTTCCAGCGGTCGAAGATGTTCCAGTTATCACTCCCGATTATGAGCTTGAATCTCTTGTCAGGATAACGCTCGGCCAGCAGATCCAGGGTATTGATAGTATACGACGGCGTGGGCATCGACAGCTCTATGTCGCAAACATCTATACCGGGCGCCCCCTTGATCGAGAGGTTGAGCATGGTCAGACGCTTGGTATCCGGCACCAGACCGGCGGGATCCTTCAGCGGATTGCGAGGCGAAAGCGTCAGCCACACCTGATCCACATAGCCCCACTCCGATAGATAGGAGGCAAGAATCATATGCCCGATATGCACGGGGTTGAACGATCCCCCGAGTATACCGATCAGTTGAGGTTTATCGCTCATTCTCCGAGGAATTGTGCTATCACGCCCGTTGTCTCGGCTATAGCTGCGGGCAGGTCGTCATTGATGATGCGGGCATCAAATTCCGGGGCGAGACTCAGCTCATACCGTGCGCGGCCCACACGCACAGAGATACGCTCGGCATCATCCGTGCCGCGTGATTCGAGGCGGCGGCGCAGCTCATCGATGCTTGGCGGCTCGATAAAGATTGTACGCGCGCGGTCGCCATAGATTTCCTTCACATTCAGGGCACCTTTCACATCGATGTCGAGTATTACATTCTTGCCACCCGAAATCATGCGGTCGATTTCGCTGCGCAGTGTGCCGTAATAACGGCCCGGATACACCTCTTCCCATTCGATGAACTCACCATTCTCCACCGCTTCGCGAAACGCCTCAGTAGTCAGAAAATGATAATGCACACCATTCTCCTCACCCTGGCGAGGATGACGGTTGGTAGCCGACACCGAAAATTCGAGGTCAAACGTCCCCGAGTCGAGAATTGAATTTATGATGGTCGATTTTCCGCTACCCGAGGGCGCCGAAATGACGATTATTTTTCCTTCTGTCATAAATATTACTTTTGTGATGTGCGAATTTAAGCAGAATCCCACAAACTTGCAAATATTTTTCGTCACTTCATACCAATCTCATTTTTTTCTCATCTCAACCGCATCTACCTTTGCGTCAAAATCAGAAAAACAATGAATATGTATTACGAAATGAACTCACCTCCCGACAGAAAGACACAGACAGAAAGACACAAAGCCACAAAAACACAGACAGAAAGACACAAAGACACAAAAATACAAAAATCAAACTTGTATCCTTATGGTCTTATGGTCTTTTAATATGAACGAAAGTGGAACCTCGGCCGTGCCGGAGGCACGATGATAATAGAGAACCCCGTGCTTCAGCTCGGGGCACCCTGAAACCACTCGCTATGAGTCCCGGAAGGGACGATGTAATGGTCTCAATCGTGGATCATCATCAACCCCTCGGCGCCAGCTTACTGTTTTATGGTTTTATGGTCTTAAATTCAGTCACAAAGACACAAACTTATGGCCTTATGGTCTTAAATTCAACATTCAACATTCAACATTCAACATTCTCAAAAACTCTTCCTCATCAATGATCGGCACACCCAGTTTCGTCGCCTTCTCAAGCTTGGCAGGCCCCATATTCTCGCCCGCAAGCACGTAGTCCGTCTTCTTTGAGATCGACGACACATTCTTACCGCCATTCCTTTCAATCAACTCCTTATACTCATCACGGCTATGACGACTGAATACACCACTGATCACAAAACTTTTGCCACCCAGCACGTCGCTGCGTCCCTCGCTGCCCACCTCAGGCAGAGAGAGCTGCACGCCTGCCGCGCGAAGCTTCTCGATATTCTTGCGGTTGGTCTCATTCGCAAAGAAATCCACGATCGCCTCAGCGATATGCGGCCCCACGTCCTCGATCGCCTCAAGCTCTTCGCGGCTCCAGGCCATCAGAGTGTCGATATCGCCCGTCGCGCGGGCGATCTTCTTCGCCGTCGTTTCGCCGACCCCCGGGATCGACAATGCGTACACCACACGATCGTAAGGGACCGTCAGACTCGCACGTATCCCATCTATAATGCGCCGGGCACCTTTGTCAGCGAGTCGAGGTATGCGCATGAGTTCATCCTCCGTAAGATTGTAAAGGTCGCCGTAGCTTTCAATTATCCCGATGGACACAAGGGCGTCTGCTTTTTCCGACCCGATACCGTCGATATTCATGGCGCGACGTCCCACAAAATGTTCCACTCGCCCTACGATCTGGGGACGACACCCCCACTTATTCGGACAAACCCACGCTGCCTCGCCTTCCACGCGTACAAGTGGTGTACCACATGCCGGACAATGGCTCACGAAGCCAACAGCCTTACTGCCTTCCTCGCGGGAAGCCACATCCACGCCAGTGATCTTAGGGATGATCTCGCCGCCCTTTTCCACGTACAGCATGTCATGCTCATGGATATCCAGCGTGCGCATGATATCCTCGTTGTGCAGGCTCGCGCGCTTGACGATCGTGCCCGACAGCAGTACAGGCTCAAGATTTGCAACCGGCGTGATGATACCCATGCGGCCTACATCGAACGATACAAATCGCAGACGCGTAAGGGCGCGCTCTGGGGCGAATTTATACGCCACTGCCCAGCGAGGCGACTTGGCCGTGAAGCCCAGATTGAGCTGCTGACGCAGATTGTTGACCTTGAAAACCAGACCATCAGTCGCTACGGGAAGCTCCCGGCGCGCTGTATCCCAATACTTGATATATTCGTCGACCTCCTCGATAGTCTCCATCTTGCGCATGGCGTCCGACACCTTGAATCCCCAGCTCTTCGCTGCCATCATATTGCCGTAATGCGTGTCGCAAGGCAGATTCTCGCCCAGCAGATAGTAAAAATATGCGTCGAGACCGCGGCGCGACACTTCAGCAGGGTTCTGCAATTTAAGTGTCCCCGAGGCCGCGTTGCGCGGATTGGCGAAGAGAGGCTCTTCGTTGAATTCCCGCTCGGCGTTCAGACGCTCGAAGCTCGCCCAGGGCATCACGATTTCGCCGCGGATCTCAAACAGATCCGGCCAGCCCTCGCCATGCAGCTGCAAGGGTATGCTGCGGATAGTCTTCACATTGGCTGTCACGACATCGCCCTGCACACCGTCGCCGCGCGTCACCGCGCGCACAAGGCGCCCATGCTCGTAGATGAGAGAGATGCCGCTGCCGTCAAATTTCATTTCGCCCACGATGCTCACATCTTCGCCGGGCAGACTGCTCTTGACGCGGCTCACCCACCCGTCGACTTCATCCACCGAATAGGTATTGCCGAGCGAAAGCATCGGATAGATATGAGCCACCTGCTCGAAGCCGCTCGTGAGGTCCGACCCCACGCGGTGCGTGGGCGACAGCTCGTCGTCGAGCTCCGGATGGGCACGCTCGAGCTCTTCAAGCTCCTTCATCAGCATGTCAAATTCTCGGTCGCCTATCGTCGGACTGTTCTCCACGTAGTAGCTATGGTTATGCCGCTCGATCTCGCGGCGAAGTTCTTCGACTCTTTCCTTGGGGTTCATATCTTGGAGGGTTTGATTGACGGATTAATATTGGAGATAGATGAAAGGCACCAGGTCCGACGACCGTGCCTGGATTACGAAAAAGAGTACAGCCGCCAGCAGCAGGCTCTGGGCCAATACGGGCAGCGATACGTAGGCGCGGGTCATCCCGCCCGTCCAGCTCGTCGGGGCAAGATGCATCAGCAGGCCGCCGCCGATGGCAAGCACGATCAGCAGATAGCTCTCCACGAATTGCGGAGCTACCGCGAGATGCATGTCACTCCATATCTGGGTGGCCATCGCACCTATATTCTCGAGCGACGTTGCCCGGAAGATAGCGAAGCCTATCACTATCAGAACAAACGTGATGCACATATTGCTCACACGCACCGGCAATGTCCCCTTGAGAGCTTCGGGCAGCCGCCACACACCTTTCAGGGCCTTGTGGGCGGCAAGCAGCAGCCCATGATACGCTCCCCAGAGCAGATACATCCAGCTCGCTCCGTGCCACAGACCGCCGAGAGCCATCGTCAGGAAGTTGTTGAGATACGTACGCGTCTTGCCTTTGCGGTTGCCTCCCAGAGGTATATAGAGGTAATCACGCAGCCACGTCGAAAGCGATATATGCCACCGGCGCCAGAAATCCGACGGATTCTGCGCCTTGAACGGCGCCGCGAAATTGTCCTTGAAGCGGTATCCCATCAGCAACGCAAGCCCTATGGCCATATCGGAGTAGCCCGAGAAGTCGCAGTAGAGCTGGATCGTGAAGCCTATGCAGCCCATCACATTCTCAAATCCCGAGTAGAGCGACGGATTGTCGAATACCCTGTCCACAAAGTTGCCGCTGATATAGTCGGCTATGATCACCTTCTTCACCAGACCCGTCATGATCAGAAACAGCCCCTCGCCCGTCATTGCCGGCGTAGCTATGGGATTGGCCTTGATCTGAGGCAGGAAGTCACGTGCCCGCACCACAGGCCCGGCGAGCAAAGGCGGGAAAAACGTCAGGCAGAAGGTATAGTGCAGCAGGTTGCGCTCCGCCCGCATGTCGCCCCGGTAGATATCCACAAGGTAGCTGATCGAGCGGAATGTAAAGAATGAGATGCCTGCCGGCAGTATGATGTCAAGTGCATCAAAATGCCCCCCGGTTGCCCCGGTTATAGTGGCAAAGAGCAAATTGAAATATTTGAAGTACACCAGCAGTCCAAGGTCAATAAGCACGCCTGTCCATACGGCAGCCTTTTTCAGCAGGCGCGACGCCGATGTGTCGATTAAAAGCCCGAGCAGGTAATCCGACGCACAGATGCCGAGCAGGATATACACACACTCGGCGCTCGATTTATAGTAGAAATAGAGCGAGAATGCGATCGTGAAAAGCAGCTTCGGCGTCGGCTTGGCACGCAGCAGCTGGTATATCGCCATGAAGCCCACGAAGAGCATCAGGAAG
>CANSGE010000051.1 GCA_947646295.1 uncultured Bacteroidales bacterium | reverse complement strand
GTATGAGATAGAGCTGCGACTTGGCACGCGTGACTGCCGTATATAGCCAGCGGTAAAACTCGCCGCCCACCTGTTCGGTAGGTATGTAGCTCAGGTCGATGAATACATTCTTCCACTGTCCGCCTTGCGCCTTGTGGCAGGTGACGGCATATGCATATTTCACCTGCAAGGCATTCCAATAAGGCGACTTACGCAATAGCTTGAGGCGCTGCTCATGCGTGGCGCCGGCCGGCATCACGTCCGGGTCATTGTATACACCCTCATAAAGGCGCTGGTAAGCATCGCGGTCGAGCGCGGCCGCCGAGCCCGTGAGGCTGTCGAGTATGATCTTGGCCTTGAACTCCGAACATTCCACATCCGGAATCTCCATCACCACATCGGCAAAACGCAGTCCGTAGCGCACCTCGGTGCCGAGTACGCGCACAAGACGCATCGTCTCGCCATTGGCGATGAAATCTATCCTGCGGCTCGTGCGAGTCCAGAAGTAATTGTTTTTTGCCGCCACAAGCAGGTCGCCGGTACTCAGTTCCTCCTCCCGGTACATCACCATTGCGCGGATTGCCTGATTGAATTGAGTGGCCGAGAGGTTGCTGCGGGTTATCAGTATCGTATCTTCCGGCCCGTCGTCGCTATACGCCGTCGCGAGCAGGTCGGGCAATTCCTCCGGCTCGGCAATCTTCACGTCGTCGAATCCGGCCACGCGGAGTTTCACCAGGTCCTTGACATCAGCGGCGCGGTCCTGCGCATCGCGCAAGCGTGTGGCATTATAGAGGATGCCCGACTGCGCGCCCTGGCGCGCAACAGCCGTCATGGTCGTACGGGTGACTTTCAAGCCGAAATCCCGCAGCACGTCGCGATCCATGGCAGGCGAGCAGGCCATGCCTACGGGAGGCAGCTGGGCCGTGTCGCCGAGCAGTATCAGCCTGTTGTCGGGCCGGCTGTACACATAATGTATCAGATCCCGGAGCACATTGGTGATATCGGCATCTCCGGCCCCGCCGATCATCGACGCCTCGTCGACGATATACACCGCACCGGTCTCATTATTTGATTTCATCATCACACCGGCCGATGATCCGGCAAGCACATGCTGGTAGATACCGCGATGGATGGTGGATGCGTGTACTCCGGCGTGCGACGAGAATACCTTGGCGGCGCGCCCCGTGGGAGCCATCAGGAAGGTAGGTATCCGAGCAGCCATCAGCGCCTTGACCAAGGCTGCCGAAAGCGATGTCTTACCCGTGCCCGCATAGCCGTTGAGCACAAAAACGCGGTCCCAACCCGGTGTGGCGGCCTGGTCCTCGCGTGTACAGAAGCGCGCGAGGGCAAAGGCTACTTTCAGCTGCTGTTCATTGGGGTCGAACGGCAAGCGTGTCAGTATATCGAGTGCCAACTCGCGCGCTTCTATTTTCATATTGCTGTCAGAGAGTGAGATTTACTTCAGCGACCACTCAAAGCCGCCGTCCTTGGTGTCCTTGACAGAGAATCCGATGGCCGCCAGGCGGTCACGTATCAGGTCAGATGTGGCCCAATCCTTCTTTGCCTTGGCCTCGCGGCGCATATCCAGGAGCAGATCCACTGCTTCCTCATAAGGCTTGAGCGATGCGGCGCCACCTTCCTCAAGACGTATTCCGAGGATATCACCCAGGAATGTCTGCATGATGTCGCGCAGTTCATCGATATCGGCCTGAGTAGCTTTGGCGTTGCCGTCGTTGATCTGGTTGATGATGCGGCAGGCATCGAAAAGTGTCGCGATCACGATGGGGGTATTGAGATCATCGTCGAGCGCCTCATAGCAGCGTGTGCGCAGTGAGGCCACATCGACAGTCGACTCTGCGGAGGGCTTGAGATCCTGGAGACGCTTCCAGCCGTCAAGCATGCGGCGCAAGGCCGTCTCAGCGCCCTGGAGGGCTTCGTTGGAGAAGTCCACTGTGCCGCGGTAATGTGCCTGCAGGATGAAGAAACGGATCACCATGGGCGAATATGCCTGAGTCAGTTTAGGATGAGTGCCGGTGAAAAATTCATCAAGAGTGATGAAATTACCGAGGCTCTTGCCCATTTTCTGACCGTTGATGGTGATCATATTGTTGTGCATCCAGTATCTCACGGCTTGCGCGCCATTGTGCGCCACGCTCTGGGCTATCTCACATTCGTGGTGCGGAAACTTCAGGTCCATGCCGCCACCGTGGATATCAAACTCTGTGCCGAGGTACTTCTCGCCCATGGTCGAGCACTCGAGGTGCCAGCCGGGGAAACCCTCGCTCCAGGGCGAAGGCCAGTGCATGATATGCTCGGGAGCAGCCTTCTTCCAGAGAGCGAAGTCGGTGGGATTGCGCTTCTCGCTCTGGCCGTCAAGATCGCGCGTAGTGGCGAGCAATTCGTCGATATTACGGCCCGAAAGACGTCCGTAGCCGTATTTCTCGTTGAATTTCGGTACATCGAAGTACACCGAGCCGTCACTTACATAAGCATATCCGGCCTCGAGTATCTTCTTGATGTATTCGATCTGTTCGATGATATGGCCCGAAGCATGGGGCTCGATACTCGGAGGGAGCACATTGAGCGCGTCCATCGCCTTATGGTAGCGGTTGAGATAGTGCTGCACCACTTCCATAGGCTCAAGCTTCTCGATGCGGGCTTTTTTTGCGATCTTGTCTTCGCCGTCGTCAGCGTCGTGCTCCAGATGCCCCACATCGGTGATATTGCGCACATAGCGCACCTTATATCCCAGATGCATCAGGTAGCGGTAGAGCACGTCGAAAGTGATGGCGGGGCGGGCGTGGCCCAGATGGCCGTCGCCATAGACCGTCGGACCGCATACATACATACCCACGGTGCCGGGATGCAAGGGCTTGAAAAGCTCCTTGCAACGCGACATCGAGTTGTATATCATGAGTTGATTATCTTTCATAATCCACTCAGATCTGTTTATGACTGGAAGGGAGTGGGCACGCCGCCGTTAGCGCCGCCGTTCTTGGGCATTTTGCGTTCGATCTCGCCGAATGTAGCTTCGTATTTCGCGATGTTGTCGCGGAGGGCGAAGAGGAGGTTCTTGGCGTTTTCGGGGCTCATGATGATACGGCTCTGCACTTTTGCCTGGGGCATGTTGGGGGCCATTGTCACAAAGTCAAGGAATACTTCCTGAGCTGAGTGAGAGATGACAGCGAGGTTGCTGTAGTGTCCTGCTGCGATTTCGGGAGTGATTTCGATCTTTATTTCTTGTTTCTTTTCCATTGTTTGTATTTTTTATAATGAAGGTTTTATATGTATTTTTCCTGTGAATTTTGTAGTTTTTACACCCTCGTAGGTGTTGTAGTGTACGTTGAGACCCTCGCAAGTCGGGAGATCCCATACGGGTGAGAGGTCGAATGAGGCGCTGTACGAGAGGTCGCTGCCTACATTGGAGCCGGGCTGAAACACCACATATGCTTCCGGTACAGCTTGATCAACCGTAGCTTCATCCACATAGATAGAGCAGACCTTCGGCGTCCCTGAGCCGGGCGCCGAGAGTACGAGATTGGCGTACTGCCGTGTGCGCTCTATACCTGTCATATTGGATGGATATTGCATGAGCTTGTCGATTTCGGCTTTGCTCTTCGTCTCGATTTTGCCATTGATTACCTGCGCGAGACCTTTGAGGTCGATGGGGCCGCTCTTGAAGCGTTCGCCCGAGGTATTGGTGTAATAGATGACACAGCGCTGACCCTCTTCGATATACTTGTCGTCGACCTTGTAGGTGGTGGTGAATGTCACCAGCGGGGCGTCACCCACCTCGCTTGTAGTGAAGACTGAACCGCTGTCGTCGGTTTTTTGCAGGGTAGCGAAAGCCGCGAAGGAATTGTCCATCGTGGGTGTGTCGTCGTCGTTGTTGCATGATACTGCTGTCAGCAATAGAGATGCTCCTGCAAGTGAGGCGAGAATGTTGTTTTTCTTCATTTTTGTGAAACTGTTAAGAATTGGAAATGATTATGTTTGATTGTGTGGATTCTATTTTGCCGTCGGCCATGCTCACGATCACATCGGAGTCGGCCGCCAAAGATTCATCATGTGTCACAATTACAAATGTGGTGCCCGTCTCGCTGCGCAGATCGAAGAAGAGCTGATGCAGCTCCCTGCGGTTGCGCGAGTCAAGACTGCCCGATGGCTCGTCGGCCAGTATCACTTTGGGTTTGTTGATGAGTGCACGTGCCACCGCACCACGCTGACATTCTCCACCGGAGAGCTCAGCCGGACGATGCGATGCACGGGATGATAGCCCGAGCCGGGCGAGCAGACGGCGCGCCTCGGCCATCGCGGCTCCATGCGGCATCCCCGCGATGAGGGCCGGCATGGCCACATTTTCCTCTATGGTGAATTCGGGCAGCAAGCGGTGCATCTGAAATACGAAACCGATATGGCGGTTGCGGAAAGCCGAGAGATCGCGGTCGCGCATGGCAAAGACATCTTTGCCGGCCTCATAGCATACTTTGCCCGAATCAGGCCGCGAGAGCGTGCCTAAAATCTGCAGCAGAGTAGTCTTGCCCGCACCGCTGGGCCCCACGATAGAAGTGACCAAGCCGTCGGGTATCTGCAAATCAATGCCCCGGAGGACTTCCAGGGCGCCGAATCGCTTGGATATGTTGCGGACTTCGAGCATTATTGTATGTAAAGGTACGTCTATAGCCCGAATTGGCAAAATTATTTTTCACTTTTTAACAAGAGAATCGCCCATCCGGCGCTTTTTTCAAGACGATATACGTTAATTATCAGAAATATTTGGCAGATACGCCGAAAAAGCGTACCTTTGCAGTCGCATATACCGAAACGGGCCATGACTAAGCGCTCGCCTCCTTGGGAGAGCCGCCCGACGGATTAACTTTAATAGTTCTTTATTAATAATGTACGTTATCGTAGAAATTCAGGGCCAGCAGTTCAAGGCAGAAAAGGACCGCTTCCTGTATGTTCATTACCTTGGTGAAGAAGTTAAGGAAGGTCAGACCGTAGAGTTCGACCGCGTGCTTCTCGCCGACGTTGATGGCCAAGTAAAAGTAGGCGCTCCCACAGTGGAAGGCGCAAAAGTTGTTTGCGAAGTAGCTACTCCCCTCGTAAAGGGTGACAAAGTGATCGTTTTCAAGAAAAAACGTCGCAAAGGCTACCGCCGCAAAAATGGCCATCGCCAGTGCTTCACTAAAGTAATCATCAAAGACGTAGTCGCTTAACCTTCTAAATTTTCACAATCATGGCACATAAAAAAGGTGTTGGTAGTTCTAAGAACGGACGTGAGTCAGAAAGCAAACGACTCGGTGTGAAAATCTTCGGTGGCCAGTTTGCCAAAGCCGGCAATATCATCAAACGCCAGCGTGGTACTCAGCACCACCCCGGCCTCAATGTTGGCTTAGGTAAAGACCACACTATCTATGCCCTCATCGACGGCATCGTAGTGTTCTCCGAAGGTCGCAACGGTCGCAAATTTATCAGCGTTACTCCTGTAGGCGAAGCATAAATTCCGACCTTTACACAAACGTATCAAGCGCCCGGCTGATCAGCCGGGCGCTTATTTTTTTGTCCCTCCGCTGCCTCCCCCGCGGGAGTACGGCACAAAAAAAGCTCCCGGGCACGGGAGCTTTCACTATTTTTTATGATACCGGTATCAATGGATGAGATCGTGACCGGTCATTTCCACGGGCTGAACCACTCCGAGGATGTGGAGGATAGAGGGAGCTACGTCGGCGAGGATACCATCGTCGGTATGCGCTCCGGCACGGTCAGTCACATATACAAAAGGCACGGGATTGAGTGAGTGTGCCGTATTCGGGGTACCGTCGGCATTCTCCGCATTGTCAGCGTTGCCATGGTCGGCGATGATGATCACTTCATAGTCGCCGGTAGCCTTGGCAGCTTCCACGGTATCGCGCAGACAGTTGTCAAGGGTCTCGATCGCCTTCTGGATAGCCGGGTAGATACCGGTGTGGCCCACCATATCACCGTTGGCAAAGTTGACCACGATGAAGTCGTACTTATCTTCCTTGATAGCCTCCACGAGTTTGTCTTTCACCTCGTAGGCGCTCATCTCGGGCTTGAGATCGTAAGTAGCCACTTTGGGTGAGGGCACGAGTACTCGGTCTTCGCCCTTGAAGGGAGCTTCGCGGCCACCGTTGAAGAAGAATGTCACGTGGGCATATTTCTCTGTCTCGGCAATGTGGAGCTGTTTCTTACCCATCTTCGAGAGGTATTCAGCAAGTGTGTTGCCCACATCTTCCTTGTCGAAGATGATGTGCACGCCCTTGAATGACGAGTCGTACGGAGTCATGCAATAATACTGGAGATCAGGGATGATGTGCATGCCTTCCTCGGGCATATCCTTCTGGGTGAGCACCTCGGTAAGCTCCTTGGCGCGGTCATTGCGGTAATTGAAGAAGATCACCACGTCGCCCTCCTTGATTGTTCCGTCGATAGTGGCATTGTTGATGGGCTTGATGAATTCGTCGGTGACGTCTTCATCGTAGCTCTGCTGCACGGCAGCCACCATATCGGTGGCCTGCTTGCCTTTGCCTTCCACGAGCAGGTCGTAAGCTTCCTTGACACGGTTCCAGCGCTTGTCGCGGTCCATCGCATAGTAGCGGCCGATGATTGAAGCAATCTTGCCGGCTGATTTCTCGCAATGAGCCTGCAGGTCTTCGATGAAGCCCTTACCGCTGCGGGGATCGGTATCACGGCCGTCCATGAAGCAGTGGAGGTATACGTTCTGCAGATTGTAATGCTTGGCGATGTCGCAAAGAGCGAATACATGGTTGAGTGACGAGTGCACGCCACCTGTGGAGGTGAGTCCCATCAGGTGCAGCCCCTTGCCTGTGCGCTGTGCATATTCGTAGGCTTGCTTGATCTGGGGGTTGTCCATGATCGAACCGGTCTCGATAGCCTTGTTGATCTTCACAAGGTCCTGATATACGATACGGCCGGCACCGATATTGAGATGGCCTACTTCAGAGTTGCCCATCTGGCCGTCGGGCAGACCTACGTTTTCGCCGCTGGCCTGAAGTTTTGAGTGGGGATATGTCTTGAGAAGGTAATCCCAATAGGGTGTGGGTGTGGAATAGATGGCGTCGGAGTGTGAATGATTTCCGAGGCCCCATCCGTCGAGGATGATGAGTAATGCTTTCTTAGCCATTTTTATGTTCGTTTTTGGTTAAATCTGACTGACGCTCACGGCGAAGGCGTTCGCGACGCTTGAGCGAGAAATGTAGCAGCACGATGATCACAAGAGTAAGGGCAATCGTGCCGAAATATTGCAGGGGCGAGGTGCGCCCCGATGCGAAATCGCCGAAGCCGATATAGGCCAGCACTGCAAGATATGCAAGCAGTACGGCGGGGATGACTATCGGACGTGTAAGTTTCATGATTTATATGAGCTGGGATGAGGGTTGAGTGACTCGCGGCTTACGATGTAGGGTGATTCGTCGGGATGAAAATTGCCTGCCCGCAGATAGCGGTACATCTCCAGACATGCCCATGCATCGGTAGCGGCATAGACTTGCTGCGGCTCTGTAAGCTCGGGAGCTTCCCAATTGGTGAGACGCTGCGCTTTGGAGATACGCTTGCCGAATATGATGGCATACATCTTCTGCAGAGATATGTCGTTGATGTAAAAATACTTTACATAATCCTGCAAATCCACGAAACCCTGCGGAGTCAGATCATCGACGATACGACGCATCACTGAAAAATCGTCGTGTACCGAAAGTCCGATCTTGATGATGTCGGGATTCTCCAAAAAAGCTTTCATTGCCGGCGAGATACCCAATTTATTGAGTCTTATCAAAAAACAATGATCGAGGGTGGAAAGTTGCATCAGAGCCACCTTATGCAAGCGTCCTTTATGAAAAGACGGACGAGTCTCGGTGTCGAAGCCTACCATCCGGGCACGCGCAAGCTCCCGCAGGGCCACGCGCTCCATATCGGCAGTCTCCACGACGGTGATACCACCCCCGAAGGCCTCTATAGGCAGCTGCGACACTGTCTCCTTAGATATTGCTATTGTTTCTGTCCGAGGATCCATATTTCACCTGCAAATTTACGAAATTTTCGTGAATCTATGACTCTGCATCATTAAATTCCGGAGGGTTTACTACGGGGATGTCGCGCCGGGCTGCCAGCTCAAGCAGGTAGGCGAGAGCTGCCTCGCGCGTATCTTCGATCTCGCAGTCTTTGATTGCCTGCTTGAGATTCTTTGTGAAGTATCCCACCAAGGGACTCTGTTTGAGTCCGAAGATGTGCATGATCTCTGTACCGTCGACGGGATTTTTCTTCAATCTGTCGGCGTCTTTGACCCGTATCACCCCGAATTTTTCCTCTACAAGGTCGAAATTCTGCAGGAAGCGTTTCTTTTTCGCCTCGTTTTTGCTCGTTATATCGGCCCGGCATAATTCATGAGACGGCGCACAGCGCTGTCGGTCACTTCTTCCTCGACAAGAGCAATCGGACGCATGTGCAGCTCCACGAGTTTCTGCACATACGTAAGCTCACGCCCGAGCGGCAGACGCAGACGCTTGAAGATCTTAGGCAACATTTTAGCGCCTACGAAATTATGATTGTAGAATGTCCAGCCGGCTCCTTGCTCATAGCGCTTGGTCACGGGCTTGGCTATGTCATGGAAAAGGGCAGCCCAACGCAGCCATTCATTGTCGGAGCGGGCAGCTACTCCATCGAGCACCTCAAGCGTAAGGAAAAAATTATCCTTATGACCGACTCCATGCACCACTTCGACTCCACGAAGCGCTTCGACTTCCGGAAGAATAAGCTTGAGCAGACCTGTACGCTGAAGTAGTTTCCATCCGATCGATGGACGTGGCGAACACATGATTTTCGACAGTTCGGTGGCGATACGCTCGGCCGTGATGATTTCTATGCGCTCTGCGTTACGCGTAATAGCATCGAGTGTTTCGGGATAGATGTCGAATTGCAGCTGGGTGGCGAACCGTATAGCGCGCATCATGCGGAGAGGATCGTCGCTGAAAGTGATATCCGGATCGAGAGGGGTGCGTATGATACGGTCCTGGATATCTTTGAGTCCGTCGTAGTGATCTACGAGTTCGCCGAAATTTTCCGAATTTACAGCGATAGCCATTGCATTGATGGTGAAATCGCGGCGTGCGAGGTCGTCTTCGAGTGTGCCGTCTTCGACGATCGGGTTGCGTGAGTCGCGATGATATGACTCCCGGCGCGCACCTACAAATTCAAGTTCGAGGCTGCCGGAATGTAGCTGCGCCGTACCATATGTCTTGAATACGGCAACTTTGGCACGAGGACCTATTTTCTCAGCGACTTCCTGAGCAAGCGCTATGCCTGAACCGACTGTCACGAAATCAATGTCCTTGGAGGGGCGACCGATGATGAGGTCGCGGACGAATCCTCCCACTACATAGCAGGGGCGGCCGACGGAATCCGCCGCCGCTCCTACGGTCTTAAATATTTTATTATCGAGTTTTTGACTCAGATTCATTATTCAAATGAGATAATGTCTTCGGGGGCTGTTGTGAGACGGCGCGTGCCGCCTTCAGTGACAGCGTATGTATTTTCGATGCCCACGGCTCCCAGGCCGGGCACCACAAATTTGGGTTCTACAGCAAAGGTATTGCCTTGCTGAATTATATCACGTGATTTCGGAGCAAGGACCGGACTCTCGTTGATTTCGATGCCTACTCCGTGGCCGACGAAGCCTGCATGATAACGGTGCCCCATGAAATAATCCTGCGCGCCTGCCTCGCGTACCATTTCCACAGCCATATTGTAAAGGTCAGAGCATTTCGCTCCCGGAACAGCTGCCTCCGAAATTGCACGGCATATATCGGCCGACAATTGATTGAGCCGAATGGCCTCGTCCGTAGGTTCGCCGAGAATGTAGCATCGTGTCATGTCGGTCATATACGCGGTGAAGTTTCCATTGGCATCCACCATCACGGGCAAGCCAGGACGTATGATAGTGCCGTCGGCTCCCACCGGCAGCGAGGGGTGCATGCCGGCTCCACCCATCGCGAAGTCGTAGGGCGAAGGGGTATCGGCATTTTCGCCGGTGAGTACATTGGCCATGAATATTTCCATATCCTGACCACTGACACGGAATTGTCCAAGACATCCGTGAAGGCGCAAGGAGCGTTCGATTTCGATCTGCAACTCTACGTCCGACATACCCTCCTGATACAATTTAGGGATGTTTTTGTATACAAGAGTCTGTTTCGCACCGGACTGCGCCATAAGATCGATCTGCACAGGTGTTTTCACTGAGCGGACGGCACGCATCACTCCGGTAGCGTCGACAATCTCCACACCCGGACCGAAAGCAGCGCGGATGCGTTCTACAGTATTATAATATATCAGACCAAGCTCAAGGCCGAGGCGCGACGGGAGAGTTCCGATCAAAGCCGGCATATCCTCAATCTTACGGATGGGCTGCATATGGTCGCCATGCAGATGCGTGGGACGACGCACGAAATATGTCGCTGTGCCATCGGCCCGCACAAGGGCGAATCCACAGTAGACACGTCCGGTCAGATAAAAAAGGTTGGCATGGTCAGCTATCAGCACGGCATCAATGCCGGCATCCTGCAGATGACGTGCAATGCGGTCGAGGCGAAGTTTTTGTTCGCCCGGCTCGATCTGTATGAGTTTTTCTTCAAACTTTTGTTCCATAGTTTTACTCAGGTATGAAAATCAGACCGATCTGTTCGATTTCAGTCAAAGTATCAACACGCATTATGTGCCGTATGTTTATGGAGTCGGCCGTAGTGATCGTATATCTGCCCGGCAGAGTATCGGCTGTGAGGTAGCTCACCCCTACTCCGCGGCCATACCAGCGGCCATATACATCGGCGAGCCTGATGTCAAGGGTGTCTACCTGAACAGTGTCAGCATAGGGCACGGTAATCTCTACCCAAAGATTGCTGAAGTCGTAGGCGTCGGTATGACGGAGCGTCACAGCAAGACGCCCTGAGCTGATGCTGTCGGGGAGGCCGGGACGCAGCACGACGGTATCGCCATAGAGCCACCCTCTCGGATCAATATCGGCAAATGCAGAATAATCCGGGGATTGGTACTCACAACTCCATACAGCGGCAGCTATTACGGGTATCAATGAGTATAAAAGTCGTCTCATTCCTGTGGTTCGTTGGTAGGTGCAGCGGGAGCGTCACCATCTCCTGCGCCGGGACGGGGTTTCTTTTTCTCGGGACGGCGCTTTTTAGGCGCGTCCTGGGCTCCATCCTTACGACGCTGTGGCTGTGCTGAGCCTTCGGCTGATTGCGGCTTGCTTTTCTTCTTCTTTTTCTTCTTCTTATCGAAGCGGGTGAGATCGCCATCGCCCAATATATCGCCGAATGCCGCCTTTTCCTTGGGCTTGTCGGAGCCTTCGGGGATAAGTGACAGAGGTTTCTCGCCCTCTTTATTGAGCGCGATGATCTCAAAAGCGCGCTGCGCGGAGATTGTCACGAGATTTGCGGCAATATTCTTGTCGGTAGAATATGTGATTTCGCGCTTGAATACATCCGTCTTGAAGTGGAAATACGTAGCATCCGCTGTCTCAAGACGCACATCCTTGGGCGGAACTCGCTTGGAGGCCTCTACATATGCGTCGACCTCGAAGTTGAGACAACATTTGAGCTTCGCGCACTGGCCTGCAAGTTTCTGCGGATTGAGCGAAATATCCTGATAACGTGCGGCGCTCGTTGCCACAGATACAAAGTTGGTCATCCACTGCGAACAACACAGCGGACGTCCGCACGGACCGATACCACCGATGCGGCCGGCTTCCTGCCGGGCACCGATCTGCTTCATCTCGATACGTACCTTGAAAGTCTCGGCGAGAACTTTGATAAGCTGGCGGAAATCGACGCGTTCGTCAGCGATATAGTAAAAAATCGCCTTCATACCGTCGCCTTGATACTCGACGTCGCCGATTTTCATGTTCAGACCGAGTTTGGCCGCTATCTGGCGCGAGCGCATCATGGTGTCGTGTTCACGGGCGCGTGCTTCTTCATATCTCTCCAGGTCAGCCGGGCGCGCTTTGCGGAAGACACGCTTGACCTCCTGATCATTTGACACGACTGTGCGGCCGCGCTGCGAGCCGGCCACGTGCTTGGCCATGCGGCGCTCGGCGAGCAGTCCGACGAGCGTCACCTTGCCGATATCATGACCAGGCATAGCCTCCACGGCTACCATATCGCCAATTTCAAGGGGGATATGTGTGCTGTTTTTGTAATACGCCTTGCGCGTATTCTTGAAAGTGACTTCCACAATATCACTGTCGGCAAATCCTCCGGGGATGTCACCGAGCCAGTTGAAGCTGTGCAGCTTCGCACGCGGGCCGTATTGGTCGTCGGTACGGAACGCCGGCTTGCTCTCTTCCTGTGGAGCAGGAGTCTGCGCCGGCTGTTCTTTTTTTTCGTCCTCAGCCATGACTTATTTTGCAAATGCTACTGAACGAGTCTCACGGATAACGGTGATCTTGACCTGTCCGGGATAAGTCATTTCGTCCTGGATGCGTTTGGCGATCTCGCTTGAGAGCTTTTCGGTCTCTACATCGTCGATCTTGTCGGCACCTACTATCACACGCAGCTCACGACCGGCCTGGATGGCATAG
>CANSGE010000050.1 GCA_947646295.1 uncultured Bacteroidales bacterium | reverse complement strand
AGGCCGGCCATATCCTTGAGGGTGATGATTTTTGCACCGAGGCGTTCCATTTCGACAGCTTTTGAAACGAAGTATTCGTCGGTGAAAATCTTGCGGGGTTCTTCAGCTTTTTTGCCGAAGAGACGGGCGAAGAAACCGGGCTTGGGAGCTTCGGGGGCTTTGGGGTCGACAGTGTAGCATACAGCGCCGTCGGCGATGCCGCCAAGCTCGTTGATCATCTTTATAGAGTCTTTTACGTTGTCGATGTCATTGAGGGCATCGAAGATACGCATTACATTAAGTCCGTTGGCAATGGCCTCTTTATAGAAACCGCGCAGTACCTCGTTGGGATAGGGGACGTAACCGAAAAGATTTCGACCGCGCGAAAGGGCGGAAAGGTATGATTTGCCTTTCATGGCCTTCGAAACGCTGCGGAGACGATCCCAGGGAGACTCTCCGAGATAGCGCATAACTGAGTCGGGAACAGCACCACCCCAAACTTCCATGATATAGAAGCCTGCATTCTCATAATAGGGGAGCAGCTTGTCGATTTCTGCTTGGCTCAGACGGGTTGCGAACTGTGACTGCTGTCCGTCGCGGAGCGTAAGGTCACGGATTTTAAGTTTTCTTGTTTCCATAAATGTTATGTTAGGTAGTGCAAATATACTACCAAAAAACTATTTTTGGAAATATTTCTTCATTTATTTTTAGAATAATTTAAAAACGTATCCGTTTATGTGGTTTTTACCTTTGGCAGCCAGCGTTTGCTGAGCATGCGCCAAAAGAAAATGATGCCACGGAAACTTAATTCGATGGCCATGGCTATCCATACGCCTTTAAGCCCCATGACAGGTGCGAGCAGGGCCGCAAGAGGGATACGGACTGCCCAGATGCTACCAAAATTCATCACAGCCGGCAGGAGCGTATCGCCTACGCCGATAAAGGCTCCATAGGCTACGATGGAGACTGCATACAGAGGCTCGGCAAATGCCTCGATGCGCAGGACCTCGGTGCCGAGTTGCTTGATGGGGTCGACTGTGGTCATGATGTCCATCATGAGAGGGGCTGCCAGATATAGAACGGCACCCATAACGGTCATCACCACAGTGCCAAGACCTACGGTCATATGACAGAAACTCACCATCAGCTCGCGGCGTTTTGCTCCGTAGCTTTGACCTACCAATGTGGTGGCAGCGTCTCCGAGTCCGAAGCCGGGCATATAGCAAAGGCTTTCGGCCGTGACGGCAAAGGCATTAGCGGCAATGGCAATAACACCGAGTGGTGCCACGATGACGGTGATCATGACTTGTGCGCCGCAGAATACAGCATGTTCGAGCGCCATCGGCGCTGAGATCTTGGCTGCCCGACGAAGTATGTCGGCTGAAGGTCGGAAAGTGCCTTTCCCGGCGCCTTTGAGGCGCAACTCTTTTTCCTTACACAGCAAAAAGTACAGCATGAGGCAGGCGGTGACCACTTCAGCGGCTACTGTGCCGATGGCCGCTCCGAATACTCCCAGCCCGGCGCCCGGCATATATACGGTGATGTCGAGGATATCCAAGTCGCGTGACGGGAAGATGAGAAACCAATTGAAAATGATGTCCATCAGGCACATCGCGCCATTGAGCAGACTCGGTACTTTCATATTCCCGGCACTACGCAGCATGCCACCGGCCATGTAGTTCATGGTGAGCATCGGCAACGCTGCCACAAAAGTGGCGAAGTATAGTGACGCGTTGGAGTTTATAGCATCAGAGCCGCCTAACCATATAGGAAGTGAGTGCGAAATGGAAAGTCCGATGACGGCCATCAATATCCCGAAAATCAAGCATGAAGTGATACCTTGCCTCACTACCTTGCGGGCCTCGGAGGGCTGTTTGGCACCGAGACGGTGCGCTACCTGGACAGCAAAGCCAGTCGTGACCGACGAACATAAACCCCAGAAGAGCCAGAGCGAACTGCTCATCAGCCCTACAGAAGCCGCGCCATCGGCGCCGAGCCGCCCTACCATGGATGCATCAATATACTGCATCATGATGCTAGAAAGCTGGGCGAGTATGGCCGGCACGGCGAGTTTCATTGTCAGCGCAGCCTGCTCGCGCCGCGAAATTGCGACGCCATCACGTATGCACGAAAGGTCGGCCATCAATCAGCGCTCTTTTTTTTCTCGGCAGAAGCAGTACGGGCCGAAGACATCAGCAATTCCATCTCTTTAGGAACAATAAAAACGTCGGCCGGAGAGAGTGGGCGTATGCCTTCGTAAATCTTGAATTTAGGGAGAAACATCCCCGACTTTCTCAAAAGGAAGAGCGGGGTGGTGACGCCTGTGGTCTCGGGCCACATTTTTATATACTCAGCATTGTTGTTCGCAAAGCGTGCATACAGGAATGAGCTTTCGGCTTTCACCATCTTGTTGATAGTCGAATCTTGTTCTTCAGGATACAATATCAATTCGACGTTGCCACTGATATTCAATTCGTTGATGGCGCCGTCGACAAAACGGGCCACCATCTCCTTTCCGGAAATCTGATTATAGAAATCATCCACCATGCGGTCGGCTGTAAAGGCGAAGTCGGGGAGTGTCGCGCGGTCAAAGGTCGAATCGTTGAAATGCAGTTCAATTATGTTGCCGAAAATCTGGCGCTGTTCGCTCCATATGATAGGTGAAACGTACATGCGCAGTGTCGAATCGGCCTGTGTGAAACGCATGGAGTCGCAAACTCCTTGAAAATCCGAACGATAAAACCGTACCCGCGGGTATATATCCGCCACATGAGTAGTGTCGGCCTTCATGTATGCCGGTATCTCCGGCGTGCCGAGCACGGTATCCTCCGGCACGGCTGCCACCTGGATGGAGTCGATCACCCTGCGTGCATTGAGATAGGTGCCGTGCAGATAGAGTGTGTCTTCTTTTGAATATTCCTTCAATAAAAGGCGTCCTGTGGCAAATGCGCTGTCTGTCAATTGATTGAAAAATCCATAATCGGCGGCCAACGATACCTGACGGGCTGAGTCGGTGAGCAGCATCTCGCCGTAGCATCGTCCGGTGCCCGACGGACGGTCGTAGTAGATGGTGTCGGCTACCATAGTGCGCCCCTCGGGTGTTACTACAGTCGAGCGGTCATACAATGCCGCTGTATCGAGCTGTGTGTGGTAGAGGCCGTTGCTGGTATAGATGATGCCGCGGTCATTTATGATGCGGGAGGGCGAGAAGAGTTCGGCGATATTTGTACCGGTATTGTAAAACAATGTATCGGTGTAGATATCGAGCGTGTCATTTTCTGATAGAGCGTTGAGGTGTACATCTCCGTAGAAATTGGCATCTTTTGTCGACGGGATATACTCACCCTCAATGGAAATCAAGCGGTTTTGCTTGTCGGTAAGTACGCCGCCCACGTTATAATAACCCACATCCGTGCGGAGGTCATACGTGAATACGTCGGTCTGAAGTTCCACGTCTCTATTGATAAGACGCACTTTCTTGCCAAAGTCGGCATATAGATATGCCACTTCATCTGGTCCGCTGTAATTGAGCTCATCAGCATATACAAATAGTGTGTCGCCCTGCTCCATGTGCACATTGCCGAATGCCTCAAAAGATTCCACGCCGGGAAAGTAGTGAGCGATGTCGCAGTACATCGTCATGGGGCCTTTGGTAAATACCACATTGCCCGATACTACCATGAAAGAATCGGTCTCAGTCTTGTACAGCACATCGGCTTTATCAAGGAACACACGCTGGCCCGATGCGCGGCTGGCTGTAGGAATCTGAGGGGTAAAAGTAGCATTCAGCCGCTGTTGGGAAGCGGCTGAATACATGCAGGCGACGCCTGCTGATGCTATTACGAAAGCAGCGAATGCTCGCATATGTGATTATATCCTTATCTTGTTTTTATCCAACCTTCGTATTGGAAATCGCAACCGCGCCATCCGTCTTCGATGCGCACGTATGTATCTTTGATTTTATCGATAAGCCATTTTTGCACGATTTCGTCCTTGGCCGATTGCTCGTACATGTCCTTTATGAGCTGATAGTCATCCGATAGGTTGGCTCTGTGGGCCGGGATACGGCGTGTAAGCTTCACGAGGGCCACTTGCTCGCGGTCGCGCTTGGGATCGCGCATGATGAAAGGCGCGGAGATCTCTCCTTCCTCAAGGCTGCCGGCTATGCGGGCGATCTCCTGGGGCAGCTGCGACATCTCGAAGCGGGTAGTGCCGGTCTCGCTGTTCACCATCACGCCGTTGGAGTTGTGTGTGTCCTTATCCTGGCTGATGTATCGGGCGGCTTCCTCAAAGGTGAATTTACTGTCTATGATATCTGTACGCACGGAGTCGAGACGTGCGACAGCGTCGGTGAGATCCTTTTCAGCGACTTTCGGGCGAAGGAGTATATGGCGGGTGTTGATACGGTCGCCGCGTTTTTCGATGAGCTGTATGATATGAAAACCATACTCGGTCTCTACGATTTTCGATACTTTTTTAGGATCGTTGAGATTGAAAGCTACGGCGGCATACTCCGGTACAAGCTGTCCGCGGCCCATGAAGCCGATTTCGCCGCCGCGAACTCCCTCGGGTGCCTCGGAATAGAGGATGGCCAAGGTAGAGAAGTCGCTCTCGCCGCGGTTGACGCGGTCGGCATAGTCACGCAGACGCGCTTTCACATCGTCGATTTCCTGATGCGGAATGCGGGGGTTGATAGTGATGATCTGCACTTCCACTTCCAGAGGGACAAATGGAATAGAGTCCTCGGGCAGTCCGGCGAAATAGTTGCGCACTTGCGATGGTGTGATCTTTACGTTTTTGGTAAGATTCTGTTTTACCTGACCCACACGATAGCGGTTGCGCATATTTGTAGCGTAGTAATCGCGTATCTCATGGAATGGTTTGCGGAAATACTGCTCGACTTTTTCGCGGGAACCGAGATTTGAAATCAGGAAGTTCATCTGTGCGTCGACCTGCTGCATTACCATTGACTCCGCTACTTCGACAGTGTCAAGGTCGGCCTGATGCAGGAAAAGGCGTTCGATGGCAATCTGCTCGGGCAACACGCAATACGGGTCACCTGAGATGGGCATACGATCTTGTTGGGCATCCTGATAAGCCTGCTCGATTTCCGACTTGTATATAGGTTCGTCGCCGATGATCCAGGCAACCTCTTCTATGATATTGTTCTGAGCCACGCTCCAAACGCCGGCGGAAGCCAGTGTCGCAGCGGCTAAAAGTTTTTTTATCTTCATTTCGATATCGGTGATGAAAGTATGGCGGCAAAGGTACAAAAAGTTTCACAATCTCATTATTAAAGATGTGAAATTTGATAAAAAAATTGTAACTTTGACCCCCAAAATACTATATGTGTCCATCTGACACTCATTATTCGCATTTTGCATGAGAAGATTTAGAAGAGCTATTGCCGCAGCAGCTGTCATGCTGGGGGCATTCCTGCTGAAACCGGAGGCCTCTGCTCAAGAACAGTTCACGCGTGGCATAGAGTCAATATCATTTATCCCGAAAGGCCAATGGATCACAGGCGTGAGCGTGAGCTACTCGCAATCCAATCAGGATAATTATCAGTTTCTGATTATCGAAAACCTTTCCGGCGATACATATACATTCAAACTCAGCCCGCTTGTCATGTTTGCATTCAAAGACAATCTTGCGGCGGGCGGTCGCCTTGGATATTCACGCCAGCGCACGCGTCTCAACACGGCCGATATCGTGCTTGACAGCGAGACGGAGTACAATGTCGACAATCTCTACTCGATCAGCCACAGCTACTATGGCACCGCTTGTTTCCGCCAATATCTCTCGCTCGGCGCCACCACCCGTTTCGGTCTGTTCAATGAAGTTCAGCTGCAGCTCGGGGGTGGGCAGTCAAAATTATGCAGTGGCGCGGGCGATGCGCTCTCCGGCACATATGAGAGATCGTTTGATTTCAATATTGGTCTCGCGCCGGGTCTGATTGTTTTTCTCAACAATTATTCTGCTCTCGAAGTCAATATCGGTGTCCTCGGGTTCGACTACAAACGTGTCAAATCCACGACCGATCAGATTTATGTGGCTCACCGCAAGCAATCGAGCGCTAATTTTAAAATAAATCTCTTTTCAATCACCTTCGGGGTGGCCTTCTATATATGATCATGCGACCTATATTTCTATTATTGGCACTGGTGATGGGAGTGTCCGTGGCGGGAGCGCAAACACCTGTTGTCGTCAAAAAATCGCTTGCGCCCGATCTCCCCGAGCTGCATGAGAGTGTCATAGTCGGTTCAGACACTGTTCCGCTTGTGATTCCTGAGAAAAACTGGGGTCGCTACGATCGCGGTCTCAATAATTACCTCTTCATCCCGCGCGGTCGCTGGAGCTTTGGCCTCACAGCATCCTACGGCCAACTCAGCACTGAGGATGTGCAGATACTCTCGTTGCTCAAAGATATTGATTTCAATGGCAAGATCTATTCGATCAAACCGTTTATTTCATATTTTATCCGCAACAATCAGTCGATAGGTATCCGCTTCAATTATAGTCGCGGTATTGGCGATCTGGACAATCTGTCGATGGATTTCGATGAAGACCTCAATTTCTCAATCCGCGACGTCAGCTATTACACACAGTCTTATTCGACCTCCGTCTTTTACCGCAATTATATCGGTATCAACAAGCTGAAACGCTTCGGTATTTTCAACGAGGTGGATGTCACAGTGGGCAGCGGTTCGCAACGCTTCAAGCGTATTTACAACAGCGAGCCGAAGGATACACGCACCGTTATCACCCAAGGCAGTATCAATTTCTCCCCGGGTGTATGCGTCTTTATACAGGAATATGTCTCGTTCAACGTCTCATTCGGCGTCTTTGGTGTCAACTTCCGTCGCGAGCATCAGATTACAGATGGCATCGACGAAGGTACGCGTTTTACCTCAGGAGCCAATTTCCGCTTCAATATCTTTAATATCAACTTTGGCATGATGGTTGTGATATGAAATACAGCGTGCGACTATATATAATAATGTGTATTGCCTTTGCGGCTTTCACCTCATGTATCAAGAATGACATCCCTTTTCCGCGCATACAAGCCAATTTTCTCACTATTGAGGCTGATGGGCAGGACAAAGGTGCGGAGATTGATTCCGTCAACCGCAATGTCACGCTTTATTTTGGTGAGACAACTGATATAATGAATGTGACACTGGCCGGCTATACCCTTACTCCGGGAGCTGAGGTCGTGGATGATGCTCTGGGCGACCGGATAGATCTTTCCTCGCCTCTTGACGTATATCTGCATCTGTATCAGGATTGGAAATGGACGATTACGGCTGTGCAGGAAATCGAACGCTATCTTACTGTCTCCGGACAGGTCGGATCCACCTATATAGATGTCCCCGGCCGACGAATTGTAGTGCAGGTCTCAAAGACTACGCCTATTGGCCAGATCGTCATCGAAACGGCCAAGCTTGGACCGGTCGGATCAACAATGTCGCCAAATCTTGTACCCGGCATGAAAGTCGATTTCAGCCGGCCGCTTGAAGTCCTGGTCACGGCTTACGGACGCCACGAATATTGGACCATCTACGTCGAGCGCTCCAATGTGAGTGTCGAGACTGTGAGCGTTGACGCATGGACAAACGTCGCCTGGGTATACGGTCGTGGCGAGGCCGGTCGTGATAATGGTATCGAATACCGTTTGAAGGGCGATACCCAGTGGATTAGGGTAGATGCCGGGGATATGACCGTCGCCGGAGGCAGCTTCAATGCCTGCATCAAGCATCTCTCACCCATGACTACATACGAGGCGCGCGCATATAGTGATGATTTAGCCGGAAATACTCTCGAATTTACCACCGGCTCGCCCACACAGGTCCCGAATAGTAATTTTGACTCCTGGTGGCTCGACGGCAAGGTCTGGAATCCTTGGCCCGAGGATGGTGAGCAAGTATGGGATACCGGCAACAAGGGCGCTACGACTTTGGGATCTTCAAACAGTTATCCCACCGACGTGACATCTTCTGGGCAAGGCTGGGCGGCTGAGCTCGAGACACGCTTTGTGGGCATCGGAGCCATAGGCAAGCTTGCCGCAGGTAATATCTTCGTGGGTAAATATGTGCGCACTGACGGCACCAACGGCGTCCTCAGTTTCGGACATCCTTTTACCGAACGCCCCACCCGCATGAAAGGCTATATGAAGTATAAGACCGCACCTATTTCCAGCACGTCGGCAGGATTCGAGAATCTTAAGGGCCAGCCGGATACCTGTGTCATCTGGTGTGCTCTCATTGATCAGGATACACCCTTCGAAATCCGTACCAATCCCAAGGATCGTCAGCTGTTTGATCCCGCAGGGAGCTACGTGGTGGCATATGGCAAAATGGAGTGCGGCGAAAACGTCGACAATTACATCCCGTTTGAGTTCGAGCTGAATTATACATCCACCTCACGCGTGCCGAAATACATCCTCATTACAGCCTCGGCGAGCAAATACGGTGATTACTTCACAGGTGGAAATGGCGCCGTGCTTTGCATCGATGATTTCGTGCTTGAATACGATTATTAGCGACGTGAAATTTTAAGGAGTTTTTATACCGTGTCCTTGAAGAAAAATTCGTAACTTTGTCAAGCATATAAAGACAAAATGAATAAGAATATAACAATCAACGGCATAAACATCCACTACCGCAGTGGAGGTTCGGGCCGTCCAATGATATTGATGCACGGATGGGGCTGTGATTCGTCGGCATTGTCTCTTTTTGAGCGCGTCGCGATGGAGCATCATACCGTATACAACCTTGATCTTCCCGGCTTCGGAAAATCTGATGAGCCTACCACCCCCTGGGGCGTGGAGGAATACACACATATGCTCGAGCAGTTTGTCGGCGCACTTAATCTTCACAATCCCATCCTCCTAGGGCACTCATTCGGCGGACGTATAGCCATACTCTACGCCTCGCGTAATCCTGTGGAGAAATTGGTCCTCGTCGACTCTGCTGGCCTTAAACCGAAGCGATCGCTCAAATATTACTGCAAAGTTTACTCCTTCAAACTTGCAAAATGGTTCTTGCCCACAGTCATGAATCGTCGCAAGGCACAGGATATTATCGAGAAGATGCGTTCGAGTCGCGGTTCGTACGACTACAACAATTGCTCGCCCATGATGCGGAAAGTGATGGTTAAGGTGGTCAATAGCGATTTGCGCTGGGCGTTGCCCAAGATTCAGGCTCCCACGCAGCTGATCTGGGGCGAGAACGATACTGCGACGCCTATGCGTGACGCCCGGATAATGAATAAACTCATTCCCAACGTCGGTCTTGTTTCTTTCCCGGGCGCAGGCCACTTCAGCTTTGTCGACAATCCATTTCAATCTGCAGCAGTTGTGCGCCGTTTTATTTATCCCGATTTAAAACATAGCGAATCATGATCCTCACAATAGTCGCAGCAATTTCTCTGATCCTCCTGATCGTAAATCTCGTTTTTGAATACAAACGTGATTTGATGATGCTTCAGCAGAATTCATATCGCCCCGAGCGGTATATGGGTTGGCTGCGGAAGTCCGGCGATTCGACCTCAGTCATCCGTCTCATCGCTCTTGTAGTATTTTTCATTGACCTTTACGCTGTCGGACATCAATATTTCGGTCTTGTCCTTGCAGCGTTTTTTGCCATTTATGCATCTGCCAAAGAAGCAAAAGCTAAGTACAAGAAACCGCTCGCATGGACTGCCCGTGTCAAACGCATATATACCACCGTGTGGTTGCTGACGGCAGTGATTGCCGGCATCGTGCTGTTGATATTCAAGCCTGTCGGGGCGGCCGATATTCTTTATATGCTTTCTCTCACCATGCTTGGTGCTTATTGCGCTTCGCATGTGATGATGATTGTGACTGATTATATCCTTTCTCCTGTCGAAAAACTCATCAACCGTAAATACTACAATCAGGCGCGTGATATCCTGCGTCAGATGCCTGACCTGAAGATCGTCGGTATCACAGGCTCATATGGCAAAACGAGCACAAAACATTACCTCTACCGCATCCTGTCCGAACAGTTTGACACCCTCATGACTCCGGGCAGCTACAATACCACTCTCGGTGTCATCCGCACAATCCGTGAATATCTCAAGCCCTACAATGAAATCTTCATCGTGGAGATGGGAGCCAAGGCCCGGGGCGACATCAAGGAAATATGCGACCTCGTAAATCCCGGATATGGCATCATCACAGCCGTTGGTCCGCAGCACCTCGAATCATTCAGGACTATTGACAATGTGCAGGCCACAAAGTTTGAACTCGCCGATGCTATCCCCGCCGATGGCTTTGTCGTAGTCAATGACGACTTCAATAAAATCGCCGACCGCAAGGTGACCAACACCACCTGTCTGCGATACGGCGTCCGCTCCGATGATGCTCCCTACCGTGCCGAAAATGTCATATACACGTCCGCAGGCACTGAGTTTGACGTAACAGGACCTGATGGATGGCAACTCTCTCTGAAAACCCGTCTTATGGGCGAGTGCAATGTATCCGATTTGCTCGCAGCCGTCGTGATGGCCCACAAACTCGGTGTGCCCGACTCAAAAATCGCTGTCGCGGTAGCTTCCATCGAGCCCGTTGAGCATCGACTCTCTGTAAAATCGACTCCCGGCGGAATCACTATCCTTGATGATGCCTTCAATTCCAACCCCGTAGGCTCTAAAATGGCTGTTGAGGTGCTCGGCTCGTTTAAGACAGGCAAACGCATCATCATCACTCCCGGAATGATCGAATTGGGCAGTGAACAATTTGACCTGAATTTCGAATTTGGCAAACACATCGGCCAATTTGCAGATGTCGCTATTATAGTCGGCGCATACAATCGTGAGGCTATTGTTGCCGGAATCAAAGAAATCAAAGACTTCCCTCAGGAAAACATTTATCAACCCTCTACCTTTGCCGAGGCTCAGCAGATTCTTGCCGGACTCGCTGCCAAAGGCGATGTGGTACTTTATGAAAATGACCTTCCTGACACTTTTAAGTAATTATACGAAATGAAAACTACAGTTGGAGTATTTTTCGGCGGCCGGTCCACCGAACATGAAATATCCGTAATTTCGGCCAATCAGGCCATCAATGCGTTCAATCCTGATAAATACCGCATTGTGCCTATCTATATTTCCAAGGAAGGTAAATTTTACACCGGCCCGGATTTGCTCACACTTTCAAATTATAAAAACATCCCCGAACTTCTCAAAAAAGTCCAGGAAGTATATATCAAGCCCATCTACGGCGATTACAACCTTTACGCTGCAAAAAAATCCCTTTTTGGCAAAGAAATCGTTGATACTCTCGATGTAGTGGTGCCCGTTCTTCATGGCACTAATGTCGAAGACGGCAAGTTTGAGGGTGTGCTCGAGACTATCGGTATTCCCTATGCCGGTTGTGGTACACTCGCATCGGCCAACGGTATGGACAAAATCACAATGAAGATGATTCTCCGGGCCGAAGGCATACCCGTGGTCGACTATATCTGGTGTACTGACCGTCAGTGGACCTCCCAGCCTGATTCTGTAATCGAAAATGTTGAGAAGACTCTCGGCTATCCCGTCATTGTCAAGCCTGGTGATCTCGGTTCAAGTATTGGCATCGGGGCTGCGCACGATCGCGAGCAGCTCGTCCAGCGCCTCAACGAAGCAGCACGTTTCTCCCGCCGCCTCATCGTCGAGCACATGATCACTGAGCTGCGCGAAATCAATTGCTCTGTTCTCGGCGACGCCGATGAATTCGAGACATCAGTACTCGAAGAACCCATCAAAGCCGACGAAATCCTCAGCTATGGCGATAAATACATGGCCGGTGGCATGCACGCAGCTCAGAAACGCATTCCCGCAGAGCTGTCGCAGGACCTTACCGACCAATGTCGCCGATATGCCGGTGAGACATTCCGTGTACTCTCTTGTCACGGTGTCAGCCGTGTCGACCTCATTATTGACGGCGCCACCGACAAAGTTTATGTCAACGAAATCAACACCATCCCCGGATCCCTGTCATATTATCTTTGGGAAGCCGGAGGCCTTTCGTTTGAGTCATTGATGGATCGCCTCGTCAAGCTCGCCCTCAAGCGCCATCGCGAATCAGAAGGTAAGACCCTCACATTCGCACAAAACATCTTCGCCATGGGCGGCGGTGTCAAAGGCGGCATCAAGAAATAAAAGAGTATATACATTATTATTTATTAGTATTTGTGTAATAAATCAGGTTTACGTATGAGCAGCAACAGCCTTGTGTCAATCGACGACATTTCAAAAGAGGAGATTCTCGCCCTGCTTGACAAAGCAAGCTATTTTGAGAAAAATCCGAATAGTAAGATTCTTGACGGAAAAGTGGTCGCAACGCTATTCTTTGAGCCGTCGACCCGCACACGCCTCAGCTTTGAAACTGCCGTCAATCGTCTCGGCGGCCGTATCATAGGCTTCTCAGATCCCGGCTCGTCATCCACCAGCAAGGGCGAAACGCTCAAGGATACCATCAAGATGGTGTCCAATTACGTTGACCTCATCATCATGCGCCACTTCATCGAGGGAGCTGCACGATACGCTACCGAAGTGACTGACGTCCCCGTCATAAATGCCGGCGATGGCGCCAACCAGCATCCCTCACAGACTCTTCTCGATTTATATTCCATCTACAAAACTCAGGGGACTCTCGAAAACCTCACTATCACACTCGTCGGCGACCTCAAATACGGACGCACCGTCCAT
>CANSGE010000049.1 GCA_947646295.1 uncultured Bacteroidales bacterium | reverse complement strand
CAACACCCCCCCCCCCCCCCCCCCCCCCCCCGCGTGGGGCGGCTCGCGCTCCAAAATAAAAAAACCAACCCAAAAACCCCGGGGCGGGCCCAACCCACGGCGGCCCCCCCGACGGCGTTTTAGTGACGAAATCTCTTATTTCTTATACTTTGCATAGGCGTTGGCGAGCTTGCGGTGATAGCCGCGCGCCGCATATGACGGCCCATTATATCCGCGGGCAAAGGCACTCCAGTTTTTTGATTTGAGAGCCGGCAACAGCCCCGTGCGGGTGATAAATTCGCCGAAAAGCTCAAGCTGGTCACGCTCGGAGCGGCACATCAGCTTGTAAAATTCCTGAGGCGACGACGTGCCGCACTTGCGCCAGTTGAAACCGCCGATCTGAAACATTCCCCAGAAAGTCCCGTTGATGGCCGATACCGAGTCGATCGAAGCGGCTGCGTCAAAGCGCGCCTGCTGGCCGGCTTGCTGCGAGCCATAGCGGCTGATATTCGGTTTGGCGAATATTACGGCATGACTTTTGGTATATTTGCTCAGATTCACATTATTGCGCTTGGCCATATTGCGATAAACCGTCAGATCGAAATTCAGCACCGGATTTCCTTCTTCCCAGAATCCGCGATGCGAGCGTCCGGCCTCGATTTCCACCACAGCCTTGATGGCAGCCACCTCCACTCCGAGTTCGGCCGCAAATTCCTCGAAATCCTTCTCGGTAAGCGGCCCGTGGTGACGCGCAGGCTCTGCCAGTTCTTCCTGCCACAGACGCACGGTGTCTCCACCGACCACGAAAAACTCACGTTCCTGATCGAGATAACGCACCGAATCGGGCGGCATTTCCGGCGATTGGGCATACAAGCCTGCAACGATAGCTGACAGTAATGTGAAGGAGAGAAAGTGTCTCATGGTCTATAAAATATAATGTATAAAAGAAAAAACGCCGCTGCCGACACTCACATATCTGGCAGCGACGTAAAAAATTATGTATTACTTCTTGAGTTGGGCCACCTTTTCAAGCGTGCGGGTGAGTTGTCCCCAGAAACGCTCTACGGCGGGGATGTGCATGCGTTCGCTCGGTGAGTGTACGCCTTGCAGAGTCGGGCCTACGGATGCCATGTCGAGGTGCGGATATTTCTCCTTGAAGAGGCCACATTCGAGACCGGCATGGATAGCCTTGATGGCAGGCTTGATACCGTAAAGTTCTTCGTAAGCTTCGGCCGTGAGCTTCATGATGGTCGAATTCATGTTGGGCTTCCATCCGGGATAGCCGTCGCCGTGAGTCACGGTAGCACCGGCAAGTTCGAATACGGCTTCGACCTGATGTGCGATATCCCATTTGCGTGATTCCACAGACGAACGCTGCGAAGTGGTCACCAGGATCTTATTATCGGGCTGCATTTTCACCGAAGCGAGATTGGTGGATGTCTCCACGAGGCCTTCGAGATCGCGGCTCATAGATACCACACCGTGAGGAGCGCAGTAGAGAGCTTCGATAAGCTTCTTTGACGTATTGCTGTCAACACAGAAATCCGGACGCTCGGCGCTTTCGAGCGTGATTTCCATCGTAGGCTCGACGCCTTCGTATTCATCCTTCACGTCAGCCACGAAGCGGTTGAAGAGCGCGCTCACGTCTTCCTTATGCGCTGTATGCACGCCGAACACGGCATGAGCTGCGCGGGGAATGGCATTGCGGAGATTGCCGCCATCCATTTCCACGAGCGAGAGCTCATGTTTCTTGCCGATTTCCCAGAGCAGACGCGCGATGAGCTTGTTGGCGTTGGCGCGGCCCAGGTGTATGTCGCCGCCCGAGTGGCCGCCAAGACCCTTCGAAAGGTCGGCCTTGAAATAATGGAAATCCGTCGGAGCCATCGAGCGCTCGTAGTGGAACGTGCAGGTAGTATCCACACCACCGGCGCAACCTACGAAGATCTCAGCATCGTCTTCCGAGTCAAGATTGAGCAGCATCGAGCCGGAGATCATACCTTCGCCAAGATTGTTGGCACCGGTCAGGCCGGTTTCTTCATCGACGGTGAAGAGACATTCCACCGGGCCGTGCACGAGATCCTTATCCACCATCACAGCCAGAGCGGCAGCCATACCTATGCCATTGTCGGCACCCAGAGTGGTACCTTCGGCACGCAGCCATTCGCCCTCTACTACGGTAGTGATAGGATTATTGTCGAAATCAAAAGACTTGTCATTTGACTCGCATACCATATCCATGTGGGCCTGGAGCACCACTGTGGGAGCATCTTCGTGGCCCGGGGTAGCCGGTTTGTACATCGCTACGTTGCCGATAGCATCTGTCTTGGCCTCGATTCCGTGCTCGGCAGCGAAATCAAGCAAGAACTTACGGATTTTCTCCTCCTTCTTGGAGGGACGGGGCACTTGGGTGATCTGATCGAAGATACCGAACACCAAGGCCGGCTTAAGGTCTTTGATTGTCATTATTAATATGTTTTTAAATAAACCGTTTTTTGAGATTACTCTCTTAAAAAGGTTTAAATTCGTTATATGTTCTATTACGAATGTTAAATTTATTTATTTACGCGGCCTAAGTTACAAAATAAAATCGAGAAATAGCCAAAAATCGTCCAAGCTTTCTTATATTTGCATCGCAAAAGCACATCAGCCCTATGAAATTAGTGTTTCTGACCATCGCAATACTTGCCATTTGCTTCGTGCTCCTTGGCGTCAAGGTCCTCTTTGTAAAAGGAGGAAAATTCCCCGCCGGACACGTGCATAGCTCCCCGGCTCTCAAGCGTCGCGGTGTCAGATGTGCCTCGCACGACAACGAATAATTAAAAACAAATCATATAATATTAAAGGAGTAATCCGATAATTCGCATGAAAAAACTAAAAGTAGGCGTTGCGGCTCTGATCGCCCTTATGGCCGTCGCTACCGCCGCCTGTTCAGGAAAAGAAAACGCTAACGAAGGTGGAAACAACGACTCTACCGCTACCGCAGCCCGCACTGTTTTGAATCCCGGTGAGTCTTTTGAACCTACCACAAACATCCGATTCTACAACGCTGATTCACTTGCCGGCAACTACAAGCTGCTCAAAGACTTCGAAGAAGCCAACCGCGCCATGATGACACAATACCAGCAGACTATCAATGCGCGCCAGAATGAGCTCCAGAACCTCTACAACAAGATGCAGCAGAAGCAGCAGACCGGAGCCTACCTCAGCCAGGCATCCATGGAAGCCGACGCCCGCGAGCTTCAGCAGAAGGACCAGGCCTTCCAGCAGCTCCAGATGTCAATCGACCAGAAAGTCCAGCTTGAGACAATGCGTCAGCAGGCCGTTTTCTTCGACTCAATCCACAACTTCCTCGCCAACTACAACCGCGAGAAGCATTACGACGCCATCATGCCAGCCACAGCCGGTGTATACTACAACCCCGCGCTTGACATCACTCAGGAAATGATTCAGGGCATGAACGCCGCCTACAAAGGCAGCGGCGCAGCTCCCGCCGACACCACTAAGAAAAAATAAGCGATCCGCTCCCGATACACAAGCGCGCCGCTCCCCATTGCCGGGCAGCGGCGCTTTTTTTTCATTCAGACTACAGCTCTACGGGAAAAATTCAAATCAATATAGCGCATAACGCTGCAGCGAACAGGCCCGGTTAAAATAAAGAGCCGGCCACCGGAGTCTTACAGTTCTCTCGCGATATTTAGATATCGGCTACCCGGTATAGGCTTAAAGTCGCCCCGGTTGACAAATTTGGAATTTTTGGCGAATAATTTTCGTTTTTTGCAGCGTGAAATCATATTTTCACGCTTAAATTTTATCTTTGCATTACTTTTGAAAGACTACTTCAAACCTTTTCATCCCCTGCAAGGTTATATATTCATCATATCCTATTAAGAAACAAAAACTTTCAACTTATAATTATGAGGTATTCCTCCTTCATCACACTCCTGATCGCTGCTGCCGGAATAGCTTCTGCCCAATCTCCGGGCACCGTAAGCCTCGATTCATGCCGCTCGATGGCTATCACAAGCAATCGTCAGCTGATGGTCTCGCGTGCCAAGATTCAACAAGCCGAATATCAGAAAAAAGAGGCTTTTGCAGCCTATCTGCCGGCTATCGATTTCAATGGCGGCTATACGTACAATCAGCGCGAGCTTTCCATTTTCGACAGCGACCAGCTCCTGCCCACCAAGACTTTCAATCTCGAAAAGCAGCAGTACGAATTCAACCTTGTCACAAATCCGATGACCGGTGAGCCCATCAAAGGCCCCGACGGACAATATATCCCCTCCACTGTAGCCCTCATACCCAAGGAGGCTATGACTTACGACATCCACAACGTGTTTTTCGGTGCCATCACCCTCACCCAGCCAATATTCATGGGCGGAAAGATCGTGGCAATGAACCGCATCACCCGCGATGCCGAGCTTGTGGCCCGGGAGATGCACAACAGCGAGGTCGAAAATGTAATCTATGCCGTCGATGCTGCTTACTGGCAAGTAGTATCGCTCAAAGCCAAATACGAGCTCGCATCTCATTTCGTGGAGCTGCTCGACTCTCTCTCGCACGACGTACACCTGATGTTTGACCAAGGCGTGGCCACCCGCAGTGACGTCCTCAGTGTCGATGTCAAGCTCAATGCCGCGCAGGTCGACCTCACCAAAGTCGAAAATGGCCTCGTGCTCTCCCGCATGGCGCTTGCACAGGTATGCGGTCTGCCCGTCAACGAAGTTTTCACTCTCGCCGACGAAGACCAGTCGCGCCCGCAGCTCACCGCCG
This sequence comes from uncultured Bacteroidales bacterium, assembly GCA_947646295.1. GTDB lineage: Bacteria > Bacteroidota > Bacteroidia > Bacteroidales > Muribaculaceae > CAG-873. The sequence continues at coordinate 8,171 of CANSGE010000049.1, read as the reverse complement.
AAGTCGCCCGCACATATGATATGGAGGAAGTCTACTCACGCCGCCCCGACCTCGAGGCACTCCGTCTCGGCGTAGGCATCATGGGACAGAAAAAGAAAGTGGCCCTCTCCGACATGCTCCCCAAAGTGGCTTTGGTAGGCGCCTACTCCTTCTCCAACCCCAACCTTTACGACGGCTTCAAGAAAAATTTCAAAGGCGCCTTCTCCGTAGGTGTGGCAGTGAGCATACCTATCTGGCATTGGGGCGGTAATTACAACAAATACAGGGCAGCAGCCGTCGATGAGACAATCATGCAGCTGCAGCTCGACGATGCCCGCACACTCGTCGACCTCCAGGTCAAGCAGGCCTCTTTCAAGACCTCCGAAGCCTACAAGACATACAATACCACCTGCGCCAACCTCGAAAAAGCCGACGAAAACCTCCGCTGCGCCGACCTTGCTTTCCGCGAGGGCGTGGCCACCACCGACAATGTGCTCGAAGCACAGACAGCCTGGCTCAAGGCTCACTCCGAACAGATCGACGCCATGATCGACGTGCGTCTCTGCAATGTATATCTATCAAAATGTCTCGGCACTCTTTATTGATTAATCCGCTAAAAATCCATTTGCATTATGGCAACATCTGATAACAACCAGCAACAGTACACTCCGGCCGAGAAAAAGGCCGAAAAGTCACTCTTGGTCACCATGGGGCTCGTAGTAGTGGCCGCCGCCGTGATAGCCATCATCGGCTTCGTATTCCTCAACCATGAGGACAATCTCATCGAGGGGCAGGTCGAAGGCACCACGATACGCATATCCGGCAAACTCCCCGGCCGCATCATGGAATTTTTCGTAGAAGAGGGCGATAGCGTCCACGCCGGCGACACGCTCGTGCGCATACACTCGTCGGTAGTCGAGGCCCAGCTCACCGAGGCCGAGGCAATGCAGGAAGTGGCACGCGCCCAGAATAAGAAGGTCGACGCCGGCACACGCAAGCAGATCATACAGGCTGCCGCTGATATGGTAGCGCAGGCCGATGCCGCCGTGACCATCGCACGCAAGACATACGAGCGCATGGAAAACCTCTTCAAGGAAGGTGTCGTCTCCGAGCAGAAACGCGACGAAGCCAAAGCCGCATATGACGGTGCTACAGCTGCCAAAGCCACTGCCGAGGCAAATCTCTCGCTCGCACGCTCAGGCGCTCAAAGCGAGGACAAGGAATCAACCGCCGCCCTCGTCTCCGCTGCCGGAGGAGCCGTAAGCCAGGTCAACGCCATCCTCGAAGACAGCTATCTGGTGGCACCCTTCGACGGCACCATCGACCAGATATACCCCGAACCGGCCGAACTCGTGGCCATGGGCGCGCCCATCATGAGCCTGCTCCGCTCCGACAAGCGCTGGATCACTTTCAACGTCCGTGAGGAAATGCTCAACGACCTCACAATGGGTAAGGAAATCGAAGTGATGGTACCAGCCCTGGGACAGCGCAAGATCAAAGCTGAGATCTACTACATCCGCGACATGGGTTCATACGCCACATGGCACTCCACCAAATCCAATGGCTCATGGGACAGCCGCACGTTCCAGATCAAGGCACGCCCCACTGAGAAAATCGACGGCCTGCGTCCGGGCATGTCAATCGTTTACTACAAATAATCGTTGAAAAAATGGCTAATTTAGGCTTTTGGTCGACCGTCCGACGCGAAGTGCGCCGCATGACATCCCGCAAAATGTACTTCGCGGGGATGGTATTCGTGCCCATCGCCATGCTGTTTTTCTTCGTCAGCCTCCTCTCTCCGGGGCTTCCTCTGAAAGTCCCCACAGCGATTGTAGACCTCGATCACTCTTCAATGTCGCGGCGCATCACCCGATCGCTCGAAGCCACTGAGCTTATCGACATCAGCCGGCACCTCGAGAGCTACGACAAAGCCATGGAGCAGGTGCGCCGGGGCGACATATTCGGATTCTTCGTTATCCCCGCTGATTTCGAGAAGGATGTGATGGCCGGCAAGCGCCCCACCCTCGAATACTACAACAACCTCACCTACTTCGTGCCCGGCACGCTTACGTTCAAGGGATTCAAGACGGTGGCAGTCACCACCTCGGGTGGCGTGGTGAAAACGATGCTCACCTCAGTCGGCGCCGACGATGCCACGGCCATGGCCATGATACAGCCCATGACCTTCGATACACATCCCATCGGCAATCCATGGTTGAGTTATTCGATATATCTCGGGCCCACCTTCACCATCTGCCTGCTTGGACTGATGATGTTTCTCATGACAGTATTCTCCATCACGATGGAAATCAAGAACGGCACATCGCCCGAGTGGCTCGCCACAGCACGCGGGCATATGACCGTGGCAGTCACCGGCAAGCTCTTTCCCCACTTCATCGTTTGGAGTGTCATCGGACAATTCTGTCTGGCCATACTGTTCTGCTACAATCACTTCCCCTGCGGTTCTATATTCTGGCTTGCCGTCGGAATGGAACTTTTCGTGATCGCCAGCCTCGGTTTCGGACTGTTTGTCACCACCGTCGTTCCCAATCCGCGTCTTGCCTTCATCATGTGCGCCCTTATAGGCATCCTCACATTCTCCTTCGCCGGTCTCTCTTTCCCCGTCCAGCAGATGTACGGCCCGATAGCCATCTTCAGCTATCTCGTGCCCCAGCGCTACATGATACTGATATACTTCTTCGTAGGGCTCGACGGCTTCCCCATCTACTACTCGCGCCTCTATTTCGCCGCGCTCCTCATCTTCCCCCTTGTCGCCGGCACGCTGCTTCGCCGCCTGCGCAAGGCTTGTCTCAAACCCGTTTACGTTCCCTGATATGGCACAGAACAATCACTCAGCACCTGCACGCTACGGATGGTTCACACAGGTAGCCCTGGCCTTCCGCCGTGAGTGGACTATGATATTCAACGACGTCGGCGTGATGCTGTTCTTCATCGCCCTGCCATTGATGTACCCCGTCATATATACACTCATCTACAACCCCGAGGTGGTGCGCGACCTGCCCCTCGCCATCGTCGACAACTCACGCACCGAGATGTCGCGCGAGCTGATACGACGTATCGACGCATCGCCATCGGCCTCCGTGTATCAGTATTGCACCGACATGGCTGAGGCACGACACCTCTTCGGCAACAATGAGGTATCTGGCATCATCGAGATTCCATCCGATTATGAAAAAAACATCGTCAGCGGTAAGCAGGCCACAGTGCCGTTCTACGGCGAAGTGAGCCTCCTGCTGCGCTACCGCGCCCTGCTGTCCACCCTCACTGACGTGCAGCTCGTGACAGCCGAAGATCTCTCGGCCTCAAAAATCGCACAGACTGGGCTTGCTTCCACCGGACTGGGCGGCCTCCCGATAGAAAATCACAATAATTTCCTCGGCGACCCCGGCCAGGGCTTCGCATCATTCATCATGCCGGGCATCATCATCCTCATCCTGCAGCAGAGCATGGTGCTCGGCATATGCTTCATCGGCGGAACGGCACGCGAGCGCCGGCGCAAATTCTTCGGCACCGACCCTCTCGCCCTCGACGGACTCTCGGCATCGGCCACCGTGCTCGGCAAAGCGCTCACATACGTAATATTCTACATCCCCATGACCATCTATGTGGTGCGCTTCATCCCCGAGATGTTCAATCTCCCGCACCAGGGAGCCGTGATCGACTATCTGCTCTTCCTCTTCCCCATGCTGGTGGCCTCGGCATTCTTCGGCCAGACCGTGCAGATACTCTGCAAGGAACGCGAGAGTGCATTCATCGTCGTCGTATTCACATCGGTGGCATTTCTCTTCCTCTCAGGCCTCACATGGCCGCGCTACGCCATGAACGATTTCTGGCTGTGGATTTCCGACCTCGTCCCCGCTACCTGGGGAGTCGAAGGCTTCATACGCATCAATTCCAATGGTGCCTCGCTCGCCGAATCCTCTCGCCCCTTCATTGCATTGTGGATACAGTCGGCCGTATATTTCTGCACGGCAGTATGGGTCACAGCCTACATCCGGCGCCGTTCCATACGCAAGTACGGCCCGCTGCCATCCGATGCCTCCACCATCACCTCCGACTGATCCCCTGCACCACGGCACATATACGACATCCGCCGGCTATCGCGATATGATAGCCGGCGGATGCTGTATTTTATCTTATCTGTCTCCCGGGCTGACCGCTCAGGGGATAAGCTCGTATTTGCGGAATACTTTCTGTATCTTTTCGAGGGCTGTCTCCACTTGCTCCTGGGTATGTGTGGCCATGAGGCTGAAGCGGATGAGTGTGTCCTGAGGTGCCACTGCGGGCGATACAACGGGATTGACAAAGATACCCTCTTCGAGCAGGTCGCGGGTGATGAAATAGGTCTTGTAGTCGTCACGCACGAAGAGCGGGATGATAGGGGTGCTGGTGTTGCCGATCTCGATACCCATGTTGCGGAAGCCTTCGAGAGCGAAGTTGGTGAGCTGCCAGAGCTTCTCCTGGCGCTCCGGCTCCTCGATCATGATGTCAATGGCTTTCAGAGCGGCAGCTGTGCTCGCCGGAGTGATGCTGGCGGTGAAGATGTACGAGCGTGAGTGGTGACGCAGGAAGTTGGTGATTTCCTTGTCGGTGGCGATGAAGCCGCCAAGGGATGCGAATGATTTTGAGAATGTACCCATGATCAGATCCACATCGTCGGTCAGGCCGAAATGATTCACCGTGCCGCGGCCCCCCTTGCCGAATACGCCTATCGAGTGGGCTTCGTCCACCATAACGGCTGCATTGTACTTCTTGGCCAGACGCACGATTTCGGGCACATTGGCCACATCGCCTTCCATTGAGAAGACACCGTCGGTCACGATAAGCTTCACCTTGTCGGGGTTGCAACGCTGGAGCTGTTTCTCGAGCGACTCCATATCGTTGTGCTTGTACTTGTATTGCTGCGAGAAGGAGAGACGGCGGCCTTCGATGATCGATGCGTGGTCCTGCTCGTCCCAGATGATATAGTCTTCGCGGCCCGTAAGGCACGATACCACACCAAGGTTCACTTCAAAACCGGTGGAATATATCATCACATCTTCCTTGCCGATGTATTCGGCGAGGCGCTGTTCGAGCTTCTTGTGGAGATCGAGCGTACCGTTGAGGAAGGGTGAGCCTGCGCAGCCTGTACCGTATTTGCGGGTAGCCTCGATGGCGGCTTCCTTGATGCGGGGGTCATTGACAAGACCGGTGTAGCAGTTGGAGCCGAACATCAGCACTTTTTTGCCATTGATGATCACCTCGGGATCCTGCTCTGAGGAGATAGCGCGGAAATAGGGATATACTCCGGCGGCCTTCGCCTCTTGCGGAGCGGTGTATTTTGCAAGTTTAGCTTGGAGTAGCTTCATATTTAACTATTTAAACTCTTGGTTATAGGCCCTTGGCCTAATCAGGCTGCAAAGTTACCAATTATTTGCGAAAAACATAGCAATTATAGCAAAAAAAATAGGTCTTCGCGGACATTATCGTCCTCGAAGACCTATTTTTAAACCTATATATTATTAGTCGGCCAGGTCTATGGCATAGTATGCCTGCTTGCCTGTGGGATACGTTCCGGAGATGAAGAGCACCTTCTCTTCGCCTGCGGGCATTGCCCGTACGCTCGTGAAGATTTTCTCGATATCGTCGGCCGATGAGATGCGTGTGCCGTTGATACCGGTGATGATGAAGCCATTGCCGATGCCTGCCTTGCGGAAGAGTCCGAAGGCGTCGTCAGTGAGTTTCACCTCCACGCCGCGGGAGATCTCGAGGCGGTCGAGTGTCTCGCGCGAGGGCTGCGAGAAGATTGCGCCGAGCACGCCCATAGCGGTCTCGGGGCGGGTCACATCGGTCTTGCCGGCACGGTTGCGCATAGCTACTTCGACGCTGCGGGTCTCGCCGTCGCGCACGTAGGTGATGCGGGCCAGTTCGCCGGGACTCAGGCGCGCCATGATTTCCTGCAGCGAGGCTGTGCCGGAGATCTCGCGGCCGTTGATTGCTGTGATGATATCGCCTTCGCACAGGCCGGCTTCACGCGCCGCGCTGCGGTCCTGCACCTCGGCCACGTAGATGCCGCGTGTGGCGCCGCGCAATTTCTTCTCGGCGATCAATTCCGGAGTAAGCTCCACAAAAGATATGCCTAAGAAGGCACGCTGTACCGTGCCGAACGACCGCAGATCGTCGACCACCTTCTGCACGATGCTGGTCGGGATGGCGAAGGAGCAGCCGGCGTAGGTGCCCGTCTGTGAGTAAATGGCTGTATTGATACCCACCAGCTCACCTTCGAGATTGACGAGCGCGCCACCCGAGTTGCCGCGGTTCACGGCAGCGTCGGTCTGGATATACGCCTCGATACCGCCGTTGCCCGCGGTACGGGTCGTGGCGGAGATGTTGCGGGCCTTGGCGCTCACGATACCTGAGGTGACTGTGGATGTGAAGCCGAAGGGATTGCCCACGGCGAGCACCCACTCGCCCACGTGCAGGTCATCGCTGTCGCCCATCGGTATCACGTGCAGGTCGGGGGCATCGATTTTGATCAGAGCGAGGTCGGTCACGGCATCGGCTCCGATCACTGTGGCGGTGAAGTTGCGGTTGTCGTTGAGGGTCACTTCGAGGCGTTCGGCACCGTCGATCACGTGATTGTTTGTCACGATATAGCCGTCGTCGGTGATTATCACGCCCGATCCGAGACCTATCTGGCGCGGCTCGCTCTGCCGGGGTTGCTGTTGCTGGCGGCGACCCTGCGAGGGATTGCCGAAGAAAAATTGAAAAAACGGATCATCGAATATATCGCCGCCCTGTCCGTAGCTCTGCTGTGGCTGAGGAGTGGCGTAGCTCTTGACTGACACCACGCCGTTGACGGTGGATTCGGCCGCTTTGATAAAGTCTTCCTGTGAAATGGGCACACCTGCCGCATGCGCAGGCGTCGATGTGATAAATGCAGCGCCTGATATCAGCGCAGGGATTAGAGAAGATTTTTTCATAGATTGTATCTATTATTATATGTTGCTGCCAAAATTACGTAAACTTTCGCCTATTTATTGCACATATATGCTTAGTTTAAACTTATTTTTCAAATATTCACACTACCTTTGCCGCATGAATCCGAAAATCAAAGGTTACATACTCGGCGCCATCGCCGCCGCCACATATGGCACAAATCCGCTGTTCGCCCTCCCGCTTTACTCCGAGGGCATGACGGCCGACTCGGTACTCTTTTTCAGATACCTCATCGCCCTGCCGGCCATAGCGGCCATGATCATCGCCCGCGGGCGCAGCCTGGCCATACGCCTCGCCGATATCGGGCCGATTGCCCTCATGGGGGTGATGATGGCACTCTCATCGCTCATGCTCTTTGAAAGCTACCGCTACATGGACGCCGGCATCGCCTCTACATTATTATTCGTATATCCGCTCATGGTGGCTGTGATCATGGCCATATTTTTCAAGGAAAAACTATCCTTTTTCACTCTCCTGTGCATCGTCATGGCACTCGGGGGCATAGCGCTGCTCTTCAAGGGCGGCGACCAGCCGCTCAGCCTCACCGGCACCATTCTGGTGATGCTCTCGTCGCTCTCCTATTCGGGCTATATCGTAGGAGTCAACAGGCCGGGGCTCAAATCCATCCCTACCGTCACACTCATCTTCTACGTATTGCTGACAGGCACAATAGTGTTCGGCGCCAAGATAGCAATTTTCGGCGGCATGCACTTCGCCATGCCTACGCACTGGTACATGTGGGGCTGCGTGGCCGCGCTTGCCGTCCTGCCTACGGTCATCTCATTTCTCTGTACCACGGCAGCCATCCAGTATATTGGCCCTACCCCCACGGCCATACTCGGTGCACTCGAGCCGGTGACGGCTGTCATCATCGGCATCTTCGTATTCGGCGAGATACTCACCGCACGCGACTGGTTCGGGCTGGTACTCATCCTCATTTCAGTGAGCCTCGTGGTGGCAGGCGGCCGCATCACCGCACCGCTCATCCGCTTCCGCAAACTCTTCCCCCGCCTGATCCATCGCCGGAAATAAAATGACAAATCCAAGTTATACTGCACTTCTTAGAGACAGATGCCTTGAGTCACAGCGATTTTATATGCCAATAATTTATCATTTTGTTATAGAACATTCTATATATTTGTAAAAATCGCTTGTTTTCAAAGAAAATTTACATAAAATTATTGAATATGCAA
>CANSGE010000048.1 GCA_947646295.1 uncultured Bacteroidales bacterium | reverse complement strand
GGCTTTCGTCGCTAAATATGGTCGGCTCTACGAGCCTGCTGTGCTCACTTCCCTCTGCACCCCGGCCTCCGCAAAAGCTCCAGCCGTGGTTTCTCTAAAGTGTCGGGTCTCCGACCCTCGGCGGACGTGGGAAACCAGAAGTCCAATAGCTGATTTTGAATTTTGAAAGGTGAATTTTGAATTGGTCGCGCAGGGCGTGCGGACGGGGAGAGGAGACCAGAAAACAAGAAAACTATAAGCTGACGCCGGGATACGGTCGGGTCGCCGACCCGACGCTGCGCGTTGGGGACGGGGCGCGCGGCGTGGGTGGAGACCAAAAAACGTAAGACTATAAGCTGACGCCGGGTGTGGGGCGGGAGCTTATAGTCTTTTTGTTTTATGGTCTTTATCGTGCCGGAGCACCGGATTTTTATTTCACTATCAGACGCAACTCCGTGCTGCAATCTGTCGGCGGAACTCGTACCACTAATGTATGAGTGTCAGGGTCGTAGCTATAGGCATCACTCGGGAGCTGACGGGCGCCGATGCTGACGGAGTGCGGAGCGGGGCTGTTGTAGATGTTGAATGTATAGGAGCGTGCTTCGGGCAGGCCGGTCACGGTGCCATGGATGCTACGAGGGGCAATTGTAAATTGGTGAGTGTCGGAAGTTGAGGTTGAGGTCATGTCGGTGACTGCATAATTCATGGCATAGTCGGAGTTGTCACCGGCGTCTTCGTAAATAGATGTCGTGGCGGCGGCTCCTGCGACAACGTTGATGATCAATTCGTCGGGACGTGATGTAACATTCATGACGGTATCGGGATTGAATGGTATCATGGCGCCTTGACGGAAGAAGTACGGAATCTGCTCCTGCGTGAAGGTCATGGTGAGCACGCACGGCCCTTCGATGAGCTCGCGAGTGGATGCGCTCCACCATTTTCCCTGCGGAAACCAAATTTCTTTTGTGGCAATGCCGCCTTCGGAGGGTGTGGTGACGGGCGCGACAAGGATGTCATTGCCGAACATATATTGGCCCTCGTAACTGTAGGCCTCTTCGATGTCGGGGTAATCATAGTACATGGGACGGCAGATGGATATGCCTGTATCATATGCCTCGCGCGCCATGGTATATATGTAGGGGAACACGGCGTAGCGGAGCCGTACAGCCTGACGCATCAGAGGGAAATTGGGAAATTTCCAGATCTGCCGCTCAATGCGGCTGTCTTTGGTGGCATGTGTGCGGAATATAGGAGTGAATACGCCAAATTGCAACCAGCGCAGCACGAGGTCGGGATTGTTTGCATTGGATTCGTCAGTCCAGGCATGTCCGCCGAGGTCATGCCCCCAGTATCCGTAACCGACATTTGATGCTGTGGCCGTAAAGTATGGCTGAAAGTCCAAGGTGGGGAAGTTGATGAGTGCGTCTCCCGAAAAACCGATCTGATAGCGATGGCTGCCCAAACCGCCCCAGCGATGGAAAATCACGGGGCGCCGATCGGGGCGATTGCGGCTCATATCATTGAAAAATACGTGATTGCACCAGAAAGTCTCGCCAAGTCCGTCGGTGTATCGGCTCGTGAGATGCTGCTGCCAGTCGAGCCACCAGAAGTCGACGCCTTCGCTTTCATGATCGCGCAGAATAGTGGAGGTGAACGCTTTGGCAAAGTCTGAATTGTCGAGCAGCCACGGGATGGTGTCGCCGGAGAGGTATTTGCCCCGTAGAGAGGTATTCATCGCGTCAAAGTATTCAGGTGACTCGGAACGGCTGATACCGTCGGCGGGGTGTAGATTGAGCCCGATTTTAAAGTTGCGGGCATGGATGTCGTTCAGAAGGCTTTCGGGATCGGGGATGAGACGGGTATTCCAGCTCCAGCCGGTCCAGCCTCCGCGCCCGCCCGACTCGCCTTGATCGCCATTCCAATGCCAGTCCATGTCGAGAATCATCACATCGCACGGGATGGCGTTGGAGGAGAGGTCTGACATTATATTGCGGTAGTCGTCGGATGTATATGAGGCATATTTGCTATACCAATATCCGAATACGTATGCCGGGGGCAACGGTATCTTACCGGCGATTTTGGTAAAGTCGGCCAAAGCTTTCCTGTAATCGTTGCCATAGGCAAGGAAGTATATATCCAAAGCTTCGGGGTCGGTGCGGGGAGCCCACCAGTCAAATCCCATTTCCGCGCTTGGCTGAAGCGCGAAAGAGCGGCTGCCGTCTGCCCGAGGGGTGGCCCATGAATCATCAATCACAGCCCATCCGGAGCGGGAGATCAGTCCATTCTCAAGCTCCGCGCGCTTATTGTCGCCGTTGCTGCCGTCGAGCGTGCGGCATGTACCCTTGAGGTTGAGTGGGTCGGGCTTGCCGGGGTACCACTGCACTTCATGTCCCTTGTGGCTGAAAGTGACTGAAAGATTGTCGGCCGATGCCGGTTGTGTCATAGGGTCGGAGCCCTTGCGATATTTCAATGCGATGCGATCAGTAGTGATGTATAAAAATTCACGGTCTTCCGTGGTCACGAAAGAGGGCACGGCGAGATTGCGGTTGATGATGGCGAATGTGGCTCTGTCTTCAAAGAGGCCCTTGGGGCTGTACTCTATACGGATCATTTCGGGGGTAAGCACCGTAAAACGAGCATTACCGGAAATGACCGTCGCCTCGGGATTGGCCAATGGACTGTGTTGGGCATTTGCACTGAAACCCATACTGAAAAGCATAAGCAGAGCTATCAGAAAGCTGCTGCGGATGAATGTGCGTGATAGAAATGTTGTATTCATTGATTATTGATTTAAGTAATATTTTGCAGATCCACTATGTACTGCAAATATACGATGGGGGCGGCCATACGGCAAAGAAATGTAGTGAATATATAGCGACAAAGCCATCGAAATGACTGGCAATCATTCCGATGGCAAATATGGAGATTCAAAACAAAGTAGTGACCGGAAAGGCCGCTGTCATCGGGAGGGCATGGCAGAAGCCACGGCACGGGCGGCATTGATGCCGTCGAGAGCTGCTGACACGATGCCGCCGGCATAGCCTGCACCCTCGCCTACAGGATAGAGCCCGGGGACGGCGATGTGCTGCATGCTGACGCGGTCGCGGGGGATGCGCACGGGTGAGGAGGTGCGAGTCTCATCGCCCACGACGGTGGCGTCGGGGGTGAGGAACCCACGAGCCTTGCGGCCGAATTCGGCAAAGGCACGGCGCAGCCGATCGGAAATCATCGGCGGCAGGAGTTTGTCGACACGCGCCGGGGCTATGCCCGGTGCGTATGATGAGGGAGCGAGGTCGGCCGACGGACGGCCCTCGACAAAGTCGGTCATACGTTGGGCCGGGGCGACCTGCGTCTGCTCGGCGGCTTCGAAAAAGGCCCGCTCGATGTCGGCCTGGAAGTGCATCATCTTCAGCGGCCCATAGCTATCGTATTGCGGCAGATCTTCGGGCAAGACTTCCACGACCATGCCGGAATTGGACCACCGTGTGCCGCGGTTGGAGGGCGACATGCCATTGACGACCAACTCTCCGGGAGCGCTGGCGGCTGGCACGATGACTCCGCCGGGACACATGCAGAAGGAGTAGACGGCACGGCCGTCGACGCGGGTGAGCATGGAATATTCGGCGGGGGGAAGAAAACGGCCACGTCCGTGGGGGGAGTGATATTGGATGCGGTCGATGAGCGTCTGCGGGTGCTCGAGACGCACGCCCACGGCTATGCCTTTGGGCTGCAACTCGACGCCTGACTGATGGAGCATGCGGTAGACATCGCGGGCGGAGTGTCCGGTGGCAAGTATCACGGGACCTTGCAAGCGCTCGCCGGATGCGGTGACAACACCGGCCACAGAGCCGTCGGCAGCGAAGTCGAGAGCTGTGACACGACAGCCGAAACGCACCTCACCTCCATGTGCAAGGATAGTCTCACGGATGGCTTTGATGATGACTGGCAGGCGATCGGTGCCGATATGGGGATGTGCATCAATGAGCACGGAATCGGTGGCGCCGTGGGTGTGGAATATCTGGAGGACTTTGTCGACGGGTCCGCGCTTGGTACTGCGGGTGTAGAGTTTGCCGTCGGAATATGCTCCTGCCCCACCCTCGCCGAAGCAATAATTTGAATCGGGGTCGACGGCTCCGGTGCGGCAAAGTGTGGCGAGGTCGCGACGGCGGGAGTCGACATCCTTGCCGCGCTCAAGAACGATGGGCCGCAGACCAAGCTCGATGAGCTCCAAGGCGGCGAAAAGTCCGGCCGGTCCGGCACCGACGACTATGACCGCCGGAGCCGAAGCGACGTCGGGATAAGCGATCGGCTCGTAGCGGCGGAAAGTCTCATCGACGGCATCAATGTGTGCGGCGAGACTGAGGTTGACCGCTACGGGACGCCGGCGGGCGTCGATCGAACGGCGGAGTATATCGATATGCACAATCCGAGAGAGTGGCATGCCGAGCTGACGCGCTACCTCACGACGGAGGAGGCCTGTGGTATCGGCAGCAGTCTCAGGATTGACGCGGAGTGTCAGTTTTTCTATCATCTGTAGCAGTGTGTGCGGTGGCGAATCGGCGTCCGTAGCGACGATTCATGATTATCATTGTGGAAAGAGCGAGCGCAAATGCGAGGAAGTCGCTGATGGACATGGATGCCCATACGCCTTCGAGACCGAAATGCGGCGGGAGTACCCAGAGCAGAGGTACAAGGAATATGAGCTGGCGGGTGAGCGAGAGGAATATGGAGAGCTTTGGATGGCCGATGGACTGAAAATAGTTTTGGATGACTATCTGGCATCCGACCACGGGATAAATAATAAAATAGAAGCGGAAGCCCTCGCGCGCAATGCCTATCATCTGTGCATCGGTGGTGAAAAGCGAGCTGACCGTGTCGGGAAATACCTCGGTGACAAACCATCCGAGAGAAGTGATGGCTGTGCCGATCCATATGCCTTTGCGGAGAGTCTCTACCACGCGATGCCACTGGCCGGCGCCGTAGTTGAAGCCGAGGATGGGCTGCATGCCCTGGGTGACACCAAAGACGATCATGACAAAGAACATGGTGGTGCGGTTGATGATACCGTAGGCTCCGATGGCGATATTGCCGTCGGCTCCGGCAACGTCGAGTATGGATTTATTGAGAAATACCACTACGAAGCAGGCTGTGGCATTCATCAGGAAGGGCGAGAGGCCAATGGCGTAGATACGCTTGATGATGGGAGGGAAGAGCCACTTGCCGGAGAGTTTGAAGTGGACATAACTCTTTTTCGAACAGAAATGGGAGAGCACCCAGATAAAGGCTACCGACTGACCACAGATGGTGGCGAAGGCGGCTCCGCGTATTCCCCAGTCGAATACGAAAATGTAGATAGGGGCCAGGACGACGTTGGCGGCCACGGACAGGAGGGCCGAAATCATGGCTTTCTTGGGATAGCCGGTGGCACGCATGATGTTGTTGAGCCCAATGAAGATGTATGAGATGGGAGTGCCGAGCAAAATCACCTGCATGAACTCGCGGGCATAGGGCAAAGTGGCGTCAGTGGCGCCGAAAAACCGGAGTATATCGTCGAGGAATATGTATGTGAGTCCGCCGAAGACAAAAGAGTGTATGATGCAGAGCACCATGACGTTGTTGACCACGTCGGTGGCACGGTCGAGAGCTTTCTGCCCGAGAAAAATCGAGCTGATGGTGGCACCGCCTACAGCGATGAGTGTACAGAATCCTATGACCAGATTCATCAGCGGGAAGGTGATGGCCAGGCCGGATATGGCCATTGGCCCAACACCGCGGCCGATGAATATACTGTCGATGATGTTGTAGAGGGATGTGGCGACCGCTGCAATGATGGCCGGCACGGAGTATTGCATGAGCAGGCGGCCTATGGAGGTCGACCCGAGGGGCATCTGGGCTGTATTGCTTTGTTCAGGCATCTTCGGAGGGTGTGGAGGGGACATCCACTTTGACATTTTTCTTCAATATTGACTTACGCGGGTCTTTGCGGCGGCCAAACAGCATGCCGGTGAGCCAGAGCAGAGCGAGCCCGGCGATGTAGCATAATGTGAGGCTTTTGGCAAGCCTACCATTATCTACAACGTACAAATCGTCAAAGGGTTTGTCGCGCTCGAGCAAATCAGGCGCCAAAGTGGCGAAATTGCGCTTGATCATGATAGTATCGCCGTGGAGTAGCACAAAGCCGCCGTCGCCACGCACGAGCTGCTTGAGTGATGTATCTGACGCCGTGTATACCTCGAAATCGGGCCGGGCAATGGAAATCCAACGCTCGAGTGCGTCGCCGGAGGCCGATACGAGTGCTATCATGCGGCCTCCGATGGAGTCTTCGTAGGCTGAGAGCTCATTGGCAAAGCGGGCACGCATCAGGTAATCAAGACCTATCTCGGGGACGGCAAGTATGATGGTCTCGCCGTCGTCGCCGGGCAGGGGGAGGACGTCGTCGGTCACTTCTTCGTCGCCGTCAAAGACGGCAAGGCGTTCGGGGAGTACCGGGAGGGATGATTGGTCGGGCCCGACAAATGTCCATGTGGAATCAGGAAGCTCGTCAAGACCGAATGTGCGCGTCTCGCCTGCACGGGAATAGATGTATAGCGGAGCAGCTTCGTCGGCTGTGGCATTGAGCGTCGAGCCTACGGGATAGGGACGGAAGTCGACCATGGGCTGGACGTTCCATCCGATGACAGCGACAATGAGTCCGTAGATAATGGAGAGCGCTATGACGAGCCACTGCAGGCCGGGGCGGAAACCGGGGGCACAACGCTTGTTGAATATGAGCAGAAAAATGATGAGTGCCGTGAGGAAGATATTCTTCAGCAGAGTGGCGCCGTTGGAAATGACCCAGAGGTCGCCGAAGCAGCCGCAATCGGCCACGGGGTCGGCTAAATATATGTAGGCGGTGAGCGGAAGCATGAAAGCCATCATGGCGGCGGCGCATATCACAGCGGCGCGACGCAGCGAACCGCTGACGACGAGTATGCCGACAGTGAACTCGACCAAGGCAAGGGCAACGGCTCCCACGAGAATGAGTTCGCGCGGCAGATCGAGCCCCCAGACAGCCAGATATTCCTCAATTTTGTATACGAACCCGCGCGGGTCGACCGTCTTGGCCCAGCCTGACACGACAAAAGTGCCACCAACGATGAGGCGACTCAGCCAAATGGCGACGGCCATGCATTTGGAAGTGAGGGCCGACTTCATTCGGTGAGTTTTATGATGCCGAATACGGCATATACCATGATGTCGAGATAGTTGCTGTCGATGCCTTCGGATACTGATGTGTGGCCTTCGTGATCCTCGATCTCCTTGATACGCTCGATTTTTGTGAGGATGAAATCGACGTATGATGGCACGCGCATGCCCCGCCACGCTTCATCATAGTCATGATTTTTGGCGATGAGCAGGTCGCGGGCCTGACGGGCTACGGAATCGTAGAGCGCCATGGCTTTTTCATTGTCCATGTCTTTGGAGTCGACAAATCCTTCGTGCAGCTGGATGATTCCGACGATGCCATAATTAACAATTGCCATGAATTCGGGGAGTATGCCCTCACCTACGGCTGAGTGACCTTTGATCTGAAGCGAGCGAATACGCTTTGCCTTGATAAATATCTGGTCGGTGACACTCTGGGGACGCATTATGCGCCATGAGGGGCCGTAATCGGATAGCTTTTTTACAAATATATCGCGGCACGAAGCCATGGCCGCATCGAACTCTTGGGTAGTATTATTCATGACTGAAAATGATTTGTGCAAAGGTACGCAGATTTTTGTGTAAAATAGCATGAATTAGCATAGTTTTTGCTAAAAAGCCTTTCCCAATCTGAAGATTTTCCATACCTTTGCAGGTATAATATTCCACATAAATTATTGCATGATAACCTTCTTTAAGGCAAACGCCAAGAAAGTGTTTTTGGTACAGTCAAACCAGAAACTGTCTGATTCAAACATTCAACGTCTGTCATGGCTCCTGGAAGGAGCAAAACCATTAGCGGCCCGAGCCGTAAAAGGCCCGTTCGTGGGACCCCGCAAAGAAATGATAACCCCCTGGAGCACCAATGCTGTCGAAATTTCCCAAAATATGGATCTCGACGGCATTCTTCGTATTGAGGAGTTTGTGCGCGTGCCGGAGGGTGCGGAGCCTGTGTATGACCCGATGCTCCAGCGCGTATATCCGACACTGAAAGCGGCAGAATTCGAGACAATCTCGGAGCCGGCCCCGATCGTGTATATAGATGATATCCACGCGTACAACCAAGCTGAAGGTCTCGCACTGTCGGCTGAAGAAGAGGATTATCTCCGCGAGCTGAGCGCCCGGATGGGTCGTCCGCTGACGGACAGCGAGGTATTCGGCTTCTCACAGGTGAACTCGGAACATTGCCGCCATAAAATCTTCAACGGCACATTTGTGATCGACGGCAAGGAGATGCCCGAGTCACTCTTCCAACTCATAAAAAAGACATCCAAGGAAAATCCCAACGGGCTCGTATCGGCCTACCGCGATAATGTGGCTTTCGTAGAAGGTCCGAAAATCGATCAATTCTATCCGGTGAATCCCGATAAACCGGATTTCTTTGAAGAGCGCCCGGTGAAGACTGTCATCTCACTCAAGGCTGAGACTCACAACTTCCCCACCACAGTAGAGCCTTTCAACGGAGCTGCGACGGGAACGGGCGGTGAAATCCGCGACCGTCTGGGTGGCGGCCGCGCATCACTCCCTATAGCAGGTACGGCTGTGTATATGACATCGTATCCGCGTCTTACACCCGAGCAGAAATGGGAGCTTGCACTCAATCCGCGCGTGTGGCTGTATCAGACTCCGGCCGAAATCCTCATCAAGGCTTCAAACGGCGCATCGGATTTCGGTAACAAGTTTGGCCAACCGCTCATCTGCGGCTCGGTGCTTACATTTGAACACGCAGAAAATGACCGCACGTATGGCTATGACAAAGTGATCATGCTGGCGGGCGGTGTAGGTTACGCCGATGCCAAGGATGCCATCAAGGGTGAACCTGTCCCGGGACAGAAAGTAGTGCTCGCCGGCGGCGACAATTATCGCATCGGTATGGGCGGTGGCGCCGTTTCGTCGGTAGATACGGGCTCATATGCCAATGCAATCGAGCTGAATGCCGTGCAGCGTGCCAATCCCGAGATGCAAAAACGCGTAAGCAATGTAATACGTGCCCTGGCTGAATCAAAGGATAATCCTATCGTATCAATACACGATCACGGCGCAGGCGGCCACCTCAACGCTCTTTCGGAGCTCGTGGAGGCTACGGGCGGCCATATCGATATCAGCGCACTGCCTGTGGGCGATCCGACTCTTTCATCAAAGGAAATCATCGGCAATGAAAGTCAGGAACGCATGGGATTTGTGATCAATGCCAAGGACATCCCAATGGTGGAACGTATCGCACAGCGCGAACGTGCGCCGATGTATATCGTGGGTGAAACGACGGATGACCATCGCTTCGTATTCGAACAGGCCGACGGGGTGAAACCGATCGACCTCGAAATGACCGATATGTTCGGCAAGTCGCCCAAGACAGTCATGACTGACAAGACCGTGGAACGCCGATATGCTGAACCTGAAACTTCGGTTGACAAGCTGGATTCGTACCTGCACGATGTGCTCTCGCTGGAAGCTGTGGCATGTAAGGATTGGCTCACCAACAAAGTAGACCGCTCGGTGACGGGCAAGATCGCACGTCAGCAGTGCCAGGGCGAACTGCAGCTGCCGCTGAGCGACTGCGGCGTAGTGGCACTTGATTACCGCGGCAAAGCCGGTATCGCCACTTCTATCGGCCACGCGCCTCAGGCTGCCTTGGCTGATGCAGCCGCCGGCTCTGTGCTCGCAATCGCCGAATCACTTACCAATATCGCAGGTGCCAACCTGGCCAAGGGGCTGAAGAGTGTATCGCTCAGCGCCAACTGGATGTGGCCGTGCCGCAACGAAGGCGAAGATGCTGCGCTGTACCGCGCGGTGAAGGCTTGCTCGGATTTCGCGTGCAGCCTGGGCATCAATATCCCCACGGGTAAAGATTCGCTGTCAATGACTCAAAAGTACGGAGACAAGCAGGTGCTCTCACCCGGCACTGTGATCATTTCGGCTGCCGGAGAAGTGGCTAATATCCGCCGCACGGTAAGCCCGGTGCTGGTCAATACAGCAAATTCCACATTATATTATATAGACTTTTCAAGCGATGAGCTTCGCCTCGGCGGCTCCGCGCTGGCTCAGACATTGTCGCGCATCGGCTCTGATGTGCCAACGGTGAAGGATGCAGAGAAATTCTCGAAGGCTTTTGCCGCCGTGCAAGCGATGGTGAAAGGCCGCAAGCTGCTGGCAATGCACGACGTAAGCGCCGGCGGCCTGATCGTGACATTGCTCGAAATGCTTTTTGCAAATACCAAGGGTGGCCTGAAATTCTACACCGACGGCTTCAAACAGTATGGAGAAAGCGATCTGATCAAGATTCTGTTTGCAGAAAATCCGGCTGTGGTGATCCAGGTGGCAGACTCCTCGAAAGAATCTGTGGAAAAACTTCTCGACGAATCCGGAGTGAAGTACTTCCCTATCGCGACCCCCGATACGGAACGCGTGCTGATGATCACTCACGAAGGCAGTGAACATCTGCTCGGCGTGGATTATCTGCGTGATGTGTGGTATCACCCGAGCTATATGCTCGATCGCCTGCAGAGTGGCGCGGAATGTGCGGCTGAACGTTTTGAGAATTACAAGCAGCAACCTATCCGCTATGCCATCCCGGCGGCTTTCGACGGCTCACTCAAGTCTCTCGGGCTTGAGGCCGGCCGCAAGACGCGCAGCGGCATCAAGGCTGCGATCATCCGCGAGAAGGGTGTGAACGGCGACCGCGAAATGGCTTACTCTCTCTTCCTGGCCGGCTTCGATGTGAAGGACGTGCACATGACCGACCTCATGACAGGACGCGAAACTCTGGATGACGTGAATATGATAGTATTCTGCGGCGGTTTCTCGAACAGCGATGTACTCGGATCGGCTAAGGGCTGGGCGAGCGGCTTTATGTGGAATGAGACTGCCAAGTCGGCGTTGAAGCGTTTCTATGACAGACCTGATACACTCAGCCTCGGTATCTGCAACGGCTGCCAGCTGATGATCGAGCTCGGTCTGATCAAGAGCCGCAAGGAAGGTGCCCGTCCGGTGAAGATGCAGCACAACCACTCGCACAAATTTGAGTCAACGTTCCTCGGCCTGACCATCCCTTCAAGTCCCTCAGTGATGCTCTCGCCGCTTGCGGGAATGAAGCTCGGTATCTGGGTAGCTCACGGTGAGGGTCGCTTCGAGCTTCCGGGTGCGCTGTCTGACTACAATATCGCAGCCCGCTACAGTTACAAGACTTACCCGGGCAACCCCAATGGCTCGGTAGGAGCTGTGGCTGCAATCTGCTCAGAGGATGGGCGCCATCTGGCAATGATGCCTCACCTCGAGCGTGCAATCTTCCCGTGGCAATGCGGCTACTATCCGCGCACACGCCGCAACGACGACGTGACACCATGGCTGAGCGCATTCGTCAATGCTCGAAAATGGATTGAACAAAGTCATTAATATACACAATATGAACAAATTGATTCCTGTAGTCTTGGGTGCAATATGCACCCAAGCTACTTTTCTAAAGGTCCATGCGGCCAGCCCGGAAACAGTCACGGGCTATCAGGTGCTTCGCTCTGTCGAAGAAGTAAACAACGCGAAAGCTGCTTATCTGGCAGTAAAACTTGATGGGGAGGATGATTTCAGGATTCTGTACAATGATGATCCGAGCTATTATCCTGAACACATATTTATGTTCCGTCAAACACCTCAGGCAGACGACTACGCCGTGAGAGTAACCATCGAAGAATGGGACGAGAATAGAGGCATAGTAAAAGGCAAGGTTAATACCTTGAAAACAGAAGCTAATAGCACATGCTATTTCTGGCTATGCGTTGATGCTGCCGACATAACGACATGTAAAGCTCCCGAATTTTCCTATAAAGCCAGCGAAAGCGGTTGGCAAAACAAGAACGTAATAACGTTCGGGGAAGATGGCCGAGTAATGATACAACATCCATCCGTGGTTTAGAAGAGTGAGAACTATATCCAAGCGGATATAAAAAACGTTACAAAATGGGAGATCTTCTATCCCACTTACTCAACTGATCAAGTACCTATGTATTTTGTGGCAGACGGAGGCACTAAGCTGAAGAATATGCCTATAGTGACAATCAGTGAAGAAAATGTAGTCACTATCGAAGTCGAGGAGGGTTGCACTGCCTACTACCAACTTGAAGGTGTAGGCACGCGGATGAGCCGCTCGACTGAAGGGTGGACTGAATGGTCGGATGAAAACTGGCGTAATTCGACAAAAGAGCTGAGCGGTGATGCCACTCTCCGCGTAAAGAGTGTCTACAACGATGATCCGACACTCGAAAGCGACTATGTAGAACATGCGATGACGTTCAGCGGACAGACAACAAGTATCTCGTTAATCGAAAACAATCACAACTCTCCTGCCAAGTATTTCGATATCTTCGGTCGTGAAGTATCAAGTGACCAACTGCAATCAGGAGTGTACATCATCAGAGAAGGTAACACGACTCAAAAAATTGTTGTAAAATAAGAGAAAAATTTCAACTGCCTAAATGGAGTGATCGCCCGTCGCCGGTGCGGTCACTTTTTTTTGCTGACGCTGTATAAAAGGCAGAAAACATAAAGCAGAAGAATTTTCAGTTTTCAATTTTCGAAGTTCAATTGGGTGCTCCGGGGGCTACTGTAGGGGCGGTGAGCCGAGGGTGGCCATACTATTTCGATTTATGTTGCGGAGGTAATATATTTGATGAGCACCGAATATCGATTATGGGCATACCCATATGGGCAGAGAGAGTAATCGAAGAAAGGTATAAAGAAAAAGCCCGGGCGAATGTTCGTCCGGGCTTGATAGGGGGCGGTTACCTACTCTC
>CANSGE010000047.1 GCA_947646295.1 uncultured Bacteroidales bacterium | reverse complement strand
CGACATCCTTGTCGTGGACCGCTCCATCGAACCCGCCGACGGCGATCTTGCCGTATGCGCCGTCGATGATGATTTCACGCTCAAACGCATACGCCTCGAAGCCGACCGCGTGTGGCTCATTCCATCAAATGAGTCGTTCGACCCCATCCTCGTCACCCCCGACAAACGCTTTGAAATCTGGGGTGTGGTCACCCATACCATCAAGCAGTACCGACGCACTCCGCGCCATACCCGTAGCTGACAGTCAATATGATAGGCTTGATCGACTGCAATAACTTCTTTGTGTCGTGCGAGCGCGTCTTCATCCCGAAGATACGCCGCAAGCCGGTCGCTGTGCTCAGCAACAACGACGGCTGCATTGTCGCGCTCTCCAATGAAGCGAAAGCACTCGGTCTACGCCGTGGCGACCCATATTTCAAGGTGCAGCACATCTGCGAGCGTAATGACGTGACCGTTTTTTCAGGAAATCACCGTCTATATGGCGATATGTCATCACGCGTGATGGCGATTCTTGCCTCTATCGTACCCGAAATAGAGATTTATTCCATCGACGAGGCTTTTATCAGCTTCGATGGATTTTCCGAGGACAAGCTCCCTGACATCGGCCGCGATATAGTGAGCCGCATCCGGCGGTCTACCGGAATCCCGACCTCTCTGGGCATCGCACCTACCAAGACATTGGCAAAAGTAGCCGCGCGGTTCGCGAAAAAATATCCCGGCTACAAGGCCGTGTGCATGATTGCCGACGATGAGCAGCGCCGCAAAGCTCTCACTCTCACTCCGGTCGGTGACATATGGGGCATCGGCCGACGCCTGCGCAAAAAATTTGAATTGTCAGGCATTGACCGTGCCATCCAATTTGCCGACCTCAGCGATACGCAGGTCGCACGCCTCGTCAATATCACCGGCATTCGCACATGGCGAGAACTCAACGGCTGTCCGTGTATCGAAATGGAGGATTGCCCCCCGGCAAAACGCCAGATATGCTGCTCCCGGTCATTCGGTGAAATGCTCTCCGATTTCGATAGCCTCCGGCAAGCCATATCACTCTTTGCCACCATCGCCTCACGCAAGCTCCGCGAACAGCACTCGGCAGCCGTATCAGTATCAGTATTCCTGCATACAAATGCCTTCCGCGAAGACCTGCCTCAATACTGCAATTCCGGGCACCGGCGTCTCTCCGAAGCTTCATCAGATACGATAGCCATCACAAAGACGGCCGTCGAGTGTCTGCAATCCGTATTCCGCAAGGGTTACTTATATAAAAAAGCAGGCATCATCATCACCGAAATCGTCGATGAAAATGCCGTGCGCCGCTCTCTTTTTACCGACGAAGCCGATCGCCTCCGCCGCCAACGGCTCATGTCGGTACTCGACTCCATCAACGCCTGTTCCATCTCTCACGATACCGTCCACATGGCATCATACAGCCCCGTGGATGCGCTCACCCGCAGTGAGCGCAAATCGCGACTTTACACAACCCGTCTCAAAGACATTATTTCGATAAATTGTCATGGACTCTAAAACATTTACCCAGAATCTCTCACGCCTGACCGGCGACGATGTGCAGCAGACAGAGAAAATGCTTGATGCGCTCACATCCATCATACGCGAGGCTGTCACATCTCAGAAGATTGTAGCAATTCCCTCGTTCGGCTCTTTCGAAGCCGTGAAGCAAGACGAAATCGTCACCACTGATCTCTCCACCGGCAAGAGGATGCTCCTTCCGCCGCAGATCACCCTGAATTTCTCACCGGCTGCCATGCTCCGAAAAAATCTCAACAACCATGAGTGAAACTTTGAATTTACCCCGCCTCATATCCGAACTCGCCGCCCGCACCAACTGCAGCCCAGCTGAAGCTCGCCGATTCATACACGATTTTTTCGCGCTCATCGAGACATCTCTCGCCGAAGGTAAAACCGTAGAAATAAAGGACCTCGGACAATTCACACCCTCGGCCGATATTGACAATCCCGTACTATTTCAAGCCGATACGCAACTTGCCGCCCTCGTAAACGAGCCTTTCGCTGTATTCGAAGCTACGGAGATTGCCGATGGAGTCGAATTGGACGAACCTGCACCCGCCGAAGAGAGCACCCGGGAAATCGCACCTGCCGTACCCTCTCCGGAAGCAGAAGCAGTCAATGAAGAAAATCAGGAAGAAATCACTGAAGAGATTCCTGAAAAGCCCGTCGTAGAATCTGTCCCCGAGCCTGTCGCTGAGGAAGTTGTCGCTGAGCCACATCCTCAAGAAAATGTGACTGTTACTGAGGAAGAAGTCGCCGAGGAAGAACCGGCTCCCGCTCCCACTCCCACTCCCGCTCCCGCTCCGGCACCGGTCCCCGAGGTGGTGAGAGTTATCACCAAAATTCAGCCTGCGCCTAAGCCCAACCATGGCATGTGGCTCGTACTCGGAGTGCTGATTGGCTTGCTTCTCGGCCTATGTATTGGATTCTTCGCCGGCAAAAGCATGGGACAATACATTTTCCCAGATGATACTGACGAAGTACCCGATTCGATTGAGACCATCGATACTGATTCACTCTGGCTGGCACTCGAGGCCGAAACGGCCGCTCCGGCTGACAACGCTCCGTCGGCCACAGAACCTGCGGTTGCACCCGAGCCCCAAAATGAAGTCACACCCGCACCCGAGAATGCGCCTGCTCCCGCGGCGTCTGCTCCTGCTCCGGTGTATGATACCATCACCTCATCAAGCTTTCTCACCACTCTGGCCGGAAAGCATTACGGCGTGAAAAACTGGTGGATATTCATCTACGAGGCCAATCCCGAACTGGGCGATCCCAACAAGGTGCGCCCCGGTACACGTGTACTCATCCCGGCCCGCGAATCATTTGAAGAAGCCACCCGCGAACAGACAAATGCAAAGGCTCAACGTCTGCTCAACAATCTCGCTAAAAAGTACAAACTCTGATTCCACTCTATATACATTATAATATAATTATTCATTCATACTTATTTTTATCATGAAATTCAAAGCACTCCTATTGGCGCTCTCAAGCGTCACTGCGATGACCGCACAGGTCGTCACGACGGATCCACCAATCCTGCAGGAAGACACAAAAGACATCACAATCATCTATCACGCCAATCTTGGCAACAAAGCTCTCGCCGGCCAAGCATCTACAGCTGCCATTTATGCGCATACCGGCGTAATCACCGACCAGTCAAAGACTGATGCCGACTGGAAATACGCGCCCACTTGGCTCGATAATGACGAAAAATACAAGTTGACCTATGCCGGCCCCGACACATGGACTCTCAAAATGGAATCCGTGCGCGAATACTACGGAGTGCCCGCTGATGAGACCATCAAAAAGCTTGCATTCGTATTCCGCAACTCCACCGGCAGTCTCGAAGGCAAAACTTCCTCGGGTTCAGATATTTTCGTGGAAGTATACCCCGACGGATACCAGACTCTGCTCTCATCCGATGCATCCACTACCGTATTCACCAAGGAGACAACAGTCAATTTCACCGCATACGCAACCGAGAAATCCGATATCACACTCTCTATCGAATCTCCCGCCACCACGATCGCATCTGTGACCGGCGCACAGACTCTCGAGGCTCCCTATACATTCAAGACTCCCGGCTCGTATAAAATCAAAGCCACTTTCACCGCCAATGGCAAGACCGAAACCCAATCTCTCGACTTCCAATACGTCAAGAGCGGCGTAGAAGCTCCCTACCCCGGCTCAGCCATCAAGATGGGTGCTGTGGCCAACGCCGATGGCTCCGTGACTTTCTGTCTCGCAGCCCCCGGCAAGGAGAGCGCGATGATACGCGGTTCATGGAACAACTACGGATTCGATGACAATACATCGATGAACTATCAGGATGTAGACGATGTGCGATACTTCTGGACTACAATCCCCGGCATCGCCGACGGCAAGGATTACATCTATTTCTACAACGTAGACGGCGAAACTTCCGTGGGCGATCCCTATGCCAACCTCGTGCTTGACCCCTTCAACGACCGCTATATCTCTTCATCTGTATTCCCCAACCTCCCGGCATATCCCTCGGCATATGTATCCGGCACACCCGTGGCTATCTACAATTCCACGATGAACGACTATGATTGGGAAGTAACCGACTTCAAAGGCGTCCCCCAGTCGCAGCTCATAATCTACGAGCTCCTGATCCGTGACTTCACCGGCACCGAAGGTGCTGCAAAAGGTTCGGGCACAGTACAAGGCGTCATCTCAAAGCTCGATTACCTCAAAGACCTTGGTGTAAACGCCATCGAGCTCCTGCCTATCATGGAATTCAACGGCAACAACTCCTGGGGTTACAACACCAACTTCTACATGGCCCCCGACAAAGCCTACGGCACTCCTGATGACTATCGTATGCTCATCGACGAGATCCACAAACGCGGTATGGCCGTAATCCTCGACATCGTCTTCAACCAGAGCGACGGCCTCCACCCCTGGTACATGCTCTACACTCCGGCCACCAACCCCTTCTACAACGCCGGAGCACCTCACTCATACAGTGTGCTCAACGACTGGAACCAGGACAACGCCCTCGTGCAGCAGCAGTGGCGCGATGCCGTACAATACTGGCTCACCGCCTATAAAGTCGACGGCTTCCGCTTCGACCTCGTCAAGGGCCTCGGCGACAATGACTCCTACGGTGCCACATATCGTCCCTCGACCAACACATTCACCGGTGTGACCGAAGCCAAGACCAACGCATATAATGCTTCACGTGTAGCACGCATGAAAGAAATTCATGATGCAATCCGCGAAGTGAACCCCGACGCATATTTCATCAACGAGAACCTTGCCACAGCTCAGGAAGAAAACGAAATGGCCAAAGACGGCGAAATCAACTGGGCTAACATCAACTACAACTCCTGCCAATTCGCGATGGGATACCAGAGCGATGGCTCTCTCAACCGCTTCTATGCTACTCTCGACTCCCGCACCTGGGGCTCGACAGTGAGCTACGCCGAAAGCCATGACGAAGAACGCATGGCCTACAAGCAGGACAAATACGGTGCATCCGGCGTGAAAGGCAATGTTGAGATGTCGATGCGTCGTCTCGGCTCCGTGGCCGCACAGATGCTCTTTGCCCCCGGCGCGCACATGATCTGGCAATTCCAGGAATTCGGTGCCGACCAGACCACAAAGAATACATCCGGCGACAATAACACCAATCCTAAAAAAGTGATCTGGAGCTACCTCGACGACCCCGACCGCCAGGGCCTCATGCGTGACTACCAGGCTCTCTGCCATCTGCGCAGCAAAAACCCCGACATGTTTGAGCAGGGTGTCACCACTCTCATCACCTTCGGCACATGGACCAACGGACGCTACGCATCACTCAAGAAAGGCGACAGGGCCATCTACCTCGCAGTCAATCCCGTGCTCGGCAAAGAGCTTGAAGTAAACTTTGGCGTTGACCTTACCGCCGAAGGCATCCAGCTCATCTCGGCAAGCTACGGCACCACACCCGAGCCTACCACTACCGGTGTAAAACTCGCATCCGGCGCATATGCCATCTATGCGACATCCAACATCGCCGGCATCGACTCTCCCGTACTCGACTCTGACAATGCACGTCATCTCATCTACGGAATCGAGGGCGAAATCATCGTGGAAGGCGATCACAACTACGTACAGGCATACGATGCCGCCGGCAAAGCCGTTGGCCTCACAGGTCTCCAGCCCGGTCTCTATATCGTCCGCGCCGACGATACAGTGGCCAAAGTCGTAGTGAAGTAATCCCTCAAAAACATATCTGCTTTAAAAACGCCGGACTGTCCCCTCAGCCCGGCGTTTTCTATCTAACTATCAGCAATACATCATCAAAAATTCGTATTTTTGCATATGGAAATTCTCTAAAATCAAAATGAAAGAAATGATTGATATACGGAGTCTCGACGGCATTTCCTTCGAACGCTTATACAAGGCTTTCGAGTCAGCTTTTGCAGACTATGAAATCAACGTAGATCGGACCGAATTGAAATCCATGCTGAAGCGTCGTGGGTTCGAGCCTTCTTTATCCTTTGCGGCTTTCTCCGGGGACGATATCGTCGCATTCACCTTTAATGGCGTCGGGCCATCATATAATGGCCGGCTTACTGCCTATGATACCGGCACCGGTACCATTAAAGAATTCAGAGGCCGGAGACTTGCCGGGAAAATATTTTCACATTCCATACCTTTATTAAAGAATGCCGGAGTTGAGTACTACCTGCTTGAGGTGCTCCGGCATAATGAAAGTGCGTTAAGAATATATGAAAACCTCGGTTTTGAGATTTTACGCGAATTTGATTTCTTCAGCCAAACGAAACATTTGGTTGACCGTAATTTCTCACACGGCTCAGTCGACTGCGCTATCGTGCCTTTGCAGACTGATGACATTATGGCAGCTCAATCTTTCCTTGATTTCAGACCGTCATGGCAGAATGACATCCAATCTATCAAGAGAGCTGGTAATGATCTCGTAAAGCTGGGAGCTACGGTTGATTCGGTATTGGCCGGATTCTGTGTTTTTTCGCCAAAGTCGGGCGACATTACTCAGATCGCGGTTGCTCCGCCTTTCCGCAGGCAAGGCATTGCATCATCCTTGCTAAAACGAGCCCTTGAAATGATTGAATACGAAAGTGTAAAAGTAATCAATGTCGAATCGCCTTCTCCCGCTTTGGATGCTTTTCTTGCTTCGAAAGGCATCCCCCTCGCCGGCAAACAATATGAAATGATATTGACCTTATGAAAATGACAAACAAGACTAAGAAATATATTTTTGCTTTAATTCTATTTATACTATCAGTAGGAATATAGGCCCCTGTAATCGTCCTCGGCAACCGCTTTATGCGCGTACATGATTTGCTGAATCCATATGTGGAAGGTGTGATCACAGTGGTTTTATACGGAGGTATGTATTCGATTTATCGTAGCTTCTCAAAGAGGCTGGACAGAATTTCAAAATCAGAATGAACAAATGAACCTACTGCTAAACATAATATGGGCGGTATTCGGAGGCCTGATGATTGCTATCGAGTATGCCATATCAAGTGTATTGATGATGCTCACCATCATAGGCATCCCTTTCGGGCTTCAGACCATGAAATTAGCGATACTCGCCCTATGGCCATTTGGCACTGATATCTCGGATGACACCTGGCCATCGGGTTGCCTCGCCGGTATAATGAATGTGATCTGGTGGTTTGTCGGAGGATTTGCGATTGCGCTCACTCATCTCGGCTGGGGGCTCCTCTTCTGCATCACAATCATAGGCATACCTTTCGGAGTGCAACACTTCAAATTGATGAAACTGGCACTCCTGCCATTCGGTAAATCCATTAATTGAATCAATCGTATCTACGGATTGGTCAATGCCTCATATTGAGCGTCGAACTTCTCGCGAAGCAGCTCTTCATCCTTTATAATTTCGCGCAGTGAATTGAGCCGGGCCACATTGGGGCTGTTCTCAAACCAAAGGCGCAAATAGCCTCCTTCAGCATATTTCTCATGAAGATGCTCAAGAGTGCGCCGCCAATGACCATCCTTGTCAAGGTGCGGATAGTTGGCAAGCCCATATTGGACGGTACGCCGAATGATCGTTTCGGCATCTATGAAACGGTCGGCCTCAGCCACTATCTTTCCGTAGATGCTTCGGGGCTCATGGCCGGAGGATGCGCGGTGATCTTCACATGCCTGTGCCATTGTCTCAATATGATCTTCGCTGAACCAGTCGCGCAGCCGCAGGTCTTCGCGCACAATCCGGCCCGACACAAGATGATGAGTCTTGCGATCGGCCGTCAATCCTGTATCGTGATAAGCAGCTACGGTATAAACCATATTCATATCCACCTGAAGGTCTACCGAGA
Organism: uncultured Bacteroidales bacterium; assembly: GCA_947646295.1. Classification (GTDB taxonomy): domain Bacteria; phylum Bacteroidota; class Bacteroidia; order Bacteroidales; family Muribaculaceae; genus CAG-873. The sequence goes on along the minus strand of CANSGE010000047.1, from coordinate 5,318 downwards.
TAACAGCACTCTGCTCTATTACCATCTCAACATGATCGCGCTGATGGGCAGCGTCAAAACTGTCATACAACGGGAGAATACTGCTCCGGATATAGTTTTTAAGTGATTCGTCTATCATTTTTTGCCGGCTCTTGTTTTCGCGTTGCGGTTGCGCTCGATGATCTCGGCGAATGATTTAGGGAGCCGGACGTTGTAGAGATCGTAAGCCTCATCAAACAATGGCGCGATCTCCTCGTCGGTGAATCCGGCAATACCGCATCCGATGCGTGTGACGTAGAAAGTATTCTGATCCCATTCGCGTGCCAGTTTGATGAAATCATCCACGTACGGCCGTATGGTATCCACTCCACCTTGCATCGTGGGTATGGCATATGCCTGCCCTTGGATGCCAACTCCTTGTCCCCACGCGGCACCAAACTTATCATATGCGACACGGGCAGCTCCGCCCATGTGCATACCTTCAAGATTACTGCCGAACACAAAAATATCGTCCGGACCAAGATTAGTAATATTCTCAGGTGTATATTCTCTACTCATGATTAAATATCTAAACGCTCAGAATATTACCGCTTCCAAGCCTATTACAAAGATAGTGAAAATCTGCAGCAACGCGTTGTTCTTTGAATGTTGGATTTTTAAAAATTTGTATTGAAGCCTCTAAAAAAACATTTCAAACCCTCATACGAGCCTTAAAATCGCATAGGACTACTGCGGTTGTAAAAGATAAGCCCAAAAATGAGGCTGCCTAAATGAAGTCAGGCAGCCTCGTGTTATATGAGAAATCTCAAAGATATCAACTATCGACGCGACATCTTATGATGATTATTAGAATCCAGCAATCTGAGCAGGAATAAATTCATCCCGGGTATCATCTACCCGACTAAATATAAATGGAGCTATCATAACACCGGTCGGATCAAGCAGGGCTATCTTGTTGTTTTCTTTTACTTTTGTCAGTCCGATAGGTCTGATTGCCTGCTCGAATGTAGGGCCATAACATCCTTCATGGTTGATGAATGTCCAGACGGGCTGCTTGTCGACCTTCATGTTTACCATAGCCCAACCATTTTCAAAGTCATTGGCTTCATCATAGGTCGGCTTGATGGCTATTTCCCCAGCGTCGGTAAGATAGCCATATTTTCTGCCTACCTTCACACGTCGCATACCATCAGCAACGGCATAGAGCTGTACGGTGGAAGATGGTTTGGTGAGAGCTTCGCCTCGCTTATTAATTAAGACGAGCTTATCAGAATCATCTTTTACGATGATCACGCCTCCGACGAATCCTTTGGGATAGGAATCTATATACTTCCATTCAGGAGCAATCACCCATTCGCCGTGAAGATTGACAAATCCCCACTTTGCATCTTTCTTAGCTGCGGCCAATCCCTCGTATGGAATTTCCACATCTTCAAATTCAGGCTGGATGATCCAGTTGCCATCTTTGGATATAACCCCACTCTTTCCATCTTTTTGCGCACAGGCCATACCATCGGTAAAGGAGTATATTTTATCAAGGCTACAAGGTAGAATCACATTGCCGTCCATATCGAGCAATCCCTCGGATTCATCCTTTTCTACCACAATACAGTTGGAATCGCCATACACATTACAACCCGAGTAGACCGGTTGGACCACCCAGCGGCCTTCAGCATTTATCGCTCCGCAAAGGCCATCCCGGCTTTCAACAACCCGTGCTACCGGACTATTTGGACGGATGATATCGATTGACTCAAATTTGACCGGGAGGAGTTCGACACCATTGATATCCACTAATCCATAGTTGGAATCTTTACTAACGATTATATTGGTAGTATCGCCCCATCGCTCGATATCATCGAATTCAAAGGGAAGGATTTGATTAAGCTCTCCATCTACAAGGCCCCACTTGTCATCTTTTTTCATAATATAGCGATCGGGGATGATATCTTCGGTGGTCCCGATGATAGCGCGAAGAGTTTTGAAACATGGACCAACCTCCTTGCCTTCTTTATTGATGGAAAATGAACGCTCCTTTGTAGATACATTGGCTAATGCCCCTCTGAAAGGTTTGGCCGAGGCGAATTGAGGTTTGATGACCCACTCGCCATTAATATCAATATATCCCCATAGTCCATTGTCATCCTGGCCAACGGCAATTCCGTCGGAGAATTCTGATATTTCTTTGAATATAGGTTGAGTCACTAATCGTCCGGCTGTGGAAACAAAGCCGGTACCGCCCGGGGTAACTTCAAATTTTCCAATCACTTCATCGCCGACAGTCTGACGGCAACGTGCCATAGACATCAACAACGACACTTTCCCATATTTCGCCGGGAGCACCCACTGACCTTTTTTGTCTATGATACCCATTGCGCCATCAAGAGTCGCTACGGCCAAAGCATCACATTGCCATGTCCCGCTGAGCGCACTATTTTGGACATTGTCGAATTGCGGTGAAATAACCATTTCACCTGTTTCCGATACAAATCCGATCTTGCCGTTAAGCTTTACAGCACCTAATCCGGAATCAAAGGCTGAAGCGCTCTCATAAATCAGTTGAACTATGAATTTGCCATCGAAGTCGATGTAGCCCCATTTACCGTCAACATTAACAGCTGCGAGTCCATCGCAGAAATAGGGTTCCGCATCAAATTGCGGCTCTACAACTATATTGCCACACGTATCAATGAAGCCCCACTTGCCGTTGACACTCACTGCGGCTCTTTCAGAACGGAAACCGGCGGCTTTTTCATAAGTCGGCTCGACAATGACAGTGCCATCGGTTTTTACGAAACCGTATTTTCCATCTTTCCTTACGAGGCATACTCCCGCTTCGGGCTTGCCGATGAAATCATAAATGGGAGGTATCACCATGTTGCCATTTCTATCAAGCAACGTGAATTTGCCCCCGTGTTGTGCAGCGACAGCCCTCATCTCGTCTAAACGGGGAGGTTCGGGCAGCCTATTCGACTTTTTTGCCATATCTGTTGATTTTATTGATTTAGTAAATTGCTGTATCCTGTTTGGATGCTTTGAAGTGCATTGTCCTACATTTAATAATGGGGATCAGCGAGTACTTACGCCATAGACATTTAGGAAACTTCTTACACCTTGCCGCCACCATTATCTTATCGAAAGGAATCAGTTTATAAGGTCGCTACCTTATTCTTTTGTTTCTTTATCAGCCTTATCCAATTCATGTATGAACTTGATAAGGCTTGGTGCGATTTGACGGTTATTCCATTTGGGATCAACCTCAAATCCGAAGTGCGCCGCACATTCGCGAAGTCCTTGCATACCACTGCCGTGGCCGTAAGTACGGATAAGAGAGATGCTGTTGTTAGGCTCCCGTGTAATCTCATAATCGCCTATTACGCCTTTACGCGCTCCGCTGCAGAACGTATCCAAGATCTTCTTTCCGAGGGATTGTGTGTTGCTACATGTCGGAGGGATTGGCTCTCCGCGGGAGTTTTCAAGCCAAATCTTTTCAAGCTCCTTTCGGGTGTCCCTTTCTATAAAGAGACGTTCAATCTTTGATGAGTTGTCAGAGTATAGCGTTATGATATACCCATCACGTGAGGCAACTGTTTTGATTTCCTTTTCTGCCATAGCTGATTGATTTATAACCGATCGCAGACTACAGTCTCTCCGTTCGCAACCTTTGCGAAGGTTGGCATCGAGTCAGACGGATTCAGAGTTTCTCAATAATCCACAGATTGCGATTATAGCCGCACCACATTTTTATATTTAACTGCGATTCAAGCGCTTCACGCACGATCTCTGTGTTAATCCAAGTGTCGTGAGGAACATCAACCGTTATGGATAAACCACTTTTGATTTTTTCACCAGGGAAGTCCTGTTTTGCTGTTAAGCGATACTTTGCCATTTTCTTTTGATTTTATAAGTTTTTCATTCGGTTTATGACTTAAGACAAGCCCCTATTAGGGGTGAAATAATAAGGGGCGCTATCTTAAAACGCCAAATTACTTGTCTGCAAGTCGATAGGTATCTATTTTATATGTTTTTCGGTTTCTTGCTTGGTGGACGTACCAATAAGTACGATCACATATTTTATGTTTTTTGAGTTTAACTTCGCCCAAAGTTAATACAAATTACTGAACAGACAAAACTTTTTTTCAGAAATCCAATAAAATATTTCTGTGACCTACTCATTTTGTAACAACTTGTCAATCAGCACAATTATTATATTTACCAAAACCGCATCCTATATTTAGTCCGATGACCGACTTTTTTCAAAAAAAGTTGTTCGCCGTCCTCCATCAATATCAAAATCCACTGATATATCCCTGTAACATTTGATCTTAGCACTGATGCATCTCAGATAGTTGGCTCTTGCCTTTTTTACTTTGAAGCGATTTGGTGCAAATCAGGAATACGTCCTTCCTTTTTTATAAAGAGAGATGGAGTATAGGGAAATGCCGTCCATCGCTGTCAAATTGATCACGACTGACGACATGAAAACCATTTGCTTGATAAAACGCCAGTGCCTTAGGGTTTTGCTCATTGACATCGACTGATTCAGCTCCTAAAGATTTTGCAAATTCGATTAGTCGAGTTCCCAGCCCCTTTCGCATGTACATGGGATCTATAAATAGCATCTCGATGTTATGGTCGTACAGTCCTATGAAACCTGCAATAGTATCTTCGTCATAAATAACATACAGGCTGACCGCCTTAAAATATTTAGGTATGAGAGACTCTCGCATCTCCATTATGTCTTTCTCCGAAAGAAACTCATGGCTTGCTCTTACCGAACGCTCCCAGATTTCTACCAGCTTCTGATAATCTTTTTGATTGCAAGGTTCAATTCTGTTCATACACAAAGTTAACACTTTTACGGGAATTTGTACGCTTGGCTTTGCAAAACAATCGAAAAGATTAGACACAAAAAAACGCAGAATTAATTGATAGGCTTAGGTTTCTTTGCTTTACAAAGCGTCTTCGGACGATAAGTCTGATTTAGTCTACAGGCGTCCGTAGTAGCAAGTGTAGCTGGAGGGACTTGTTCCCAATGACATATCTCCTGCAGCATCAATAAGATACAAAACGCAATTTATCTTGGATAATGAGTTGGTAACGGTATTTTGCATAAATTTGGGGCGCCTCAGCACGTCTAAAGCAAGCTTTGCCATTGCGTTCGACTTGCGCAAATTTTCCAACTTCTGTTCCGAAGATTCTCTTACCCAAGGCTCCAGGTCGATTCTTATTGCGAATTTAAATCTTTTCCCGACACATACAAATGCCGGAATTCGATTTAGCAACAGTGGTTAAATTTATTAAACCTCAATTGTTTACGATTTTTTGTTCGGTATTCG